>NZ_QOZT01000040.1:0-33105 GCF_003345135.1 Acidovorax sp. BoFeN1 | reverse complement strand
AGGCTTCGGTGTCTGTGGGGCGGGTGGCCGGGCTGATCATGCCCAGCGCCACCGATGACAGGGGCAGCACGGCCACGCCCTGGTCGGGGCCGTGGCCACACAGCACCAGGTGGGCTTCTTCGGGCGTGCCCAGCGCAAACAGCTCGGGCCCGCCGCTGGCGGTGGGGCCCGGCGCAAATTCGGGCACCACGCGCGAGACGCGGCGGCCGGCGGCCTCCAGCACCTGCAAGGCTTCGCGCAGCCAGGCGCGGTCGCACACGGCTACCCACACGGGTTCGCCGGCGCGGGCGCCCGGTTCCAGGGCAAAGTGCAGCTGGGCGGGGTCGTCGAGCAGCTGGTCTTCCAGCAAACCCTCCAGCACCGAGCGCAGGCGCGGCGTTTGCTGGCCTGCCCCCAGCGGCACGCCCTGGGGCAATTGCACGCGCTGCCAGGAAAGCGCCCGCGCCGGCACCACGGCCACCACCTCGCCACCCGGCCGGGCGGGCTCGGGCAGCAGCGCCGCCGGGGCACTGGCATGGCGAAGTTCGGTATGGCCGTCGGCGGTCAGCGTGTAGCTGAAGGCGGTCGTGGGCCCGCAAGGGGCCTGAGGCAGGAAAAGGATCAGGGTGCTCATGGACGGGTTTTGCGCGCCATTCTAGGCTGCAGACTTGACAGTACGGAGGCGCTCAGAGAGTGACCGCGTTCTCATCGGCCCGACTCGGGCGCTGCGGTCAAGGGGGCACGGTCAAATGCGCCGCGTTCGCGCCACAAGGTCGTGATGATGGTGCCCTGGCGCGACACCAGCGAGCGCTCGTCCACCATGGTGGCTCCCAGGCGCAACCGCCCGCGCACCTCGAAGTAGCGCGAGGCAATGGCGTGGTCGTCGGTGTTCAGCGCAATGTTGGCGCCCAGCTGGTTGGTGACATCGGTCAGCCCCCGGAAATGGCGCGCCTGCCGGGCCTGCACGATCTTTTGCGCGCTCGCCGTGTCCAGCCCGTCGATGGCGGCCCACAGCACATCCACATCGGCGGTGTTCAGGTTCACGGGGGTGCGCACCGGCAGCAGCGTGACATGGGGGGCCAGCACGTTCACGGTGGTCGGGGGCAGGCCCAGCCAGCCCAGTTGGGCCATGCTGGGCGGCGCCAGGGGCGCGCTGCTGTCGGCACCCTTGCTGGCCTTGGCCTCGCGCAGGGCCTGCACCAGCTGGTCCAGTTGCTGCGGGGGCAGGCCCAGCCGCTCGAACAGGCGGGAGAACTGGCGCAAGGCGCCAGCGTTGACCTTGTCGCCCTCCATCAGGTTGGTCAGGTTCAGCCGGGCCTGCATGTCGGTGATCTGGCCCGACAAAAAGGCATCGGTGGTGTCGGTGCTGGCATCGTCCACCTGGGCCACGTTGCGGTCTGCTGCGAGAAAGGTGGACAGGCGCGCCTCTTGCAGTGGCACGGCCCAGGGCTCGGCCAGGTGGTCGGCACCGCCGGTGATGGCGTCCTCGCGCAGGATCAGGCGCGACCAATCGAGGGCCCCCACCAGAATCCAGGCCGACTGCAGCCGGGCGCGCTCGGCTGTCTCTACCTCGACCGCGCGCCACTGCTGCCACAGGGCGGCAGCGGCAAAGGTGGCCACCAGCGTCACCGTCAGCATGGCCGCCAGCAAGGCCGCGCCGCGCTGGTGGACGCGGGCGCGGGCGGCGTTGGGCTGCGCAGGGCGGGTGCCGTGTGTCATGACTTGCCGCCGCCCAGCAAGGGGTTCACCCAGTCGCGCGTGACCTGCCCGGCCAGGGCCTGGCCCGGGCTGATGCTGATCTGCAGGCGCACGCCATCGGGCAGCGCGGCGGCGTTGCCGGGCGTGGCGTCGCCACTCGACTGCGGGTTCGACCAGGCGCCCCCGCGGTAATAAAAGAGCTGCCAGTTGTCCAGCGGCAGCAGCACCACTTCGCGGCGCCGCTCGGCTTCGCCGGGGTTGCGGGCCCACAGGGCGGCCTGCTGCCACGCCTGTTGCCAGTCGGCGCGGGTGCGCACGGGGGCAGATTGCCAGCGCAGCCAGTGGCCCGCGCCTTGCACATCGCGCCGGGTCCAGGCCACCACCAAAGCGCCTTCATCGGGCACGGCGCTGCTGCGCCGCGTCATGCGCAGCACCTGGCCATCCCAGTCCAGGGGCGTGGTGTTGGGCACGGCCAGCAGGGCATCCAGATCGGCGCCCCACTGTCCCAGCGCAGCCTGCACCAGCAGCAATTCGTCGGCCCGCTGGCGGGTGGTTTCCTGCGCCCGCGCCATCCCGTCCAGCCCGCGCCACCCCAGAACCGCCATCAGCGCCATGATGGAAATGCCCACCAGCAGCTCGATCAGGGTGAAGCCCCGCACCCCGCGAGCGCGACCTGATTTGCGCGGGGAAAGCCCCAACGACACGCAGTGCGGGAGCGTGGGGGCCATCAGCCCGTCGCCCGGCCGCCCGAAGGCGGGCTGGGCCCCCTTGGGGGGCAGCGACGACACGCAGTGCGGGAGCGTGGGGGCCATCAGCCCGTCGCCCGGCCGCCCGAAGGCGGGCTGGGCCCCCTTGGGGGGCAGCGACGACACGCAGTGCGGGAGCGTGGGGGCCATATCAATACCGCCCCACGATAGTGGACAGGCGCAGCACCGAGATGTCTCCATCCAGCACCTGGGCATCCACGCGCCGAAAACTCGGGTTGGGCGTGGGCCGCACGATCACGGCTACGTCAAAGCGGCGCCCCGACTGCTCGCAGGGCTCGGTGCTGTCGCCCACCCCTGGCATCTGGCGTGAAAGGCGGGCCTTGACCAGCTCGTTCTCGGCACACAGCTGGGCCAGCACGATGTCTGATTGGCGCTGCGCATTGCGCGTCAGTGCGGTGGTGGCCTGCAGGCCCGCCATGAGGGCGATGGCCACGATGCCCAGTGCCACCAGCACCTCGACCAGTGTGAAGCCGCGCTCGGGCGCGCGCGCCATGGGCATCACGGCAGCGGCTCCACCGTGAACGGCCGCACCCCGTCGGTGACCACGCGCAGCATGCGCTCAGGGTAGGCCTGGTTGACCAGCAGCACCTGCTGCGGGCCGATCAGCGGCTCGGGCCCCAGCTGCAGGATGGCGGGGCCGCGCACGCTGGTGCCGGCATCGAGCCATTGGGTGGGCAGCGTGCTGGCGGGCAGGCCTTCAAAGCGGAAACCCCGCGCATCGGCGCGCCAGCGCACAGGCACCCCCGTGCCGCGCGACTGGGCCCGGCCCGATTCCAGCAGGGCCGCCAGCCGCGCCGCTTCGCGCTCCAGCTGGGTTTGCCCACTGTCGCGCATCGCCAGACTCACGCCCGCCGTAGCCAGCGCCATGATGCTGATGACGACCAGCAGCTCCAGCAGCGTGAATCCGCGTGAGGCAGCGACACCCCCCTGAGCCGCTGCGCGGCTTCCCCCCTCTCTCGCTTCGCGGGAGGGGAGACGACGCCAGCGCGGCGGGGCGGCCCTTGCGCGGCGTCCGCTGGCGTGGGGCAGTGCCAATTTCATGCGCTGGGGATGCTCTGAACAGAAATCTCTATTGCCAGCTGCCGATATCCGCATCCTTGCCTTCGCCGCCCGACTGCCCGTCGGCGCCAAACGACATCACGTCGATCTCGCCCTTGATGCCGGGGTTCAGGTACTGGTAAGGCCGGCCCCAGGGGTCGTTGGGCAGCTTTTCGAGGTAGGGCTTCCAGTTGCCGGGCACGGGGCCGGCCGTGGGTTTGACGACCAGCGCCTGCAGGCCCTGCTCGGCCGTGGGGTAGCGCTGGTTGTCCAGGCGGTACAGCTTGAGGGCCTGCATCACGTTGGTGACGTCGGTGCGCGCGGCGGTGCTGCGTGCGTCGTCGGCGCGGTCGAGCACGTTGGGCACGATCAGCGCGGCCAGCACGCCGATGATGACCAGCACCACCATCAGCTCGATCAGGGTGAAGCCCCGCGACGCATGCGTGGTCAGGCGGCGGCGGGCGCTGCGCAAGAGGAAAAGGGTGGAGGTGTTCACGTCAGCCAGTCTCGGGAGGGTCGGATCGCGTGAATCATAATCCCCCGATGATGACCAATTCATACAGCAAATGGGGCGTGCGTCTGGGGACACTGGCTCTCTGGGCCCTGGCGGGCGCCAGCGTGGTCTATTGGGGGTTGCGCCTGTCGGCACGGCCCGCGGGGCTGACGGTGCCGGTTGTTGCCCCGGCCGCTGTGGCCCCCGATGCCCAGGCCATGGCCCGCTTGCTGGGGGTGCCGGCTGCTGGTGCGGCCGCTGCCCGGGCGCCGGCGGCATCGCTGACCAGCCGGTTCGCCCTGATCGGGGTGCTGGCGGGCCGCAGCAGCGGGGGCGGTGCGGCGCTGATCGCGGTGGATGGCCAACCGGCCAAACCATTTCGCGTGGGCGCCGTGGTGGATGAAGGGCTGGTGCTGCAGTCGCTCGACCCGCGCCAGGCCCGGCTGGGTGCCAGCGTGGATGGCCCCGCCACGCTGACGCTGGACATGCCCGCCAAAAACTGACACCGGGGTGCGCCGGTGCAGGGCGTTACGTCAGGTGGTGAATTTCCCATTCGCCCCACGCCGGGGCCGCCAGGGGCCATTCGTCGGCCCTGGGCATGGGCCCTTCTCCATGGGCCAGCAACCAGGCCACGCAGCGCGCCACGCCCCCATGGGTGAACCACACCACATCGTTGCCGTCCTGCGCCTGCTGGCGTGCGTCGCTCAGGGCGGCGGCCACGCGGGTCAGCAGGGTGGCCAGGTTGTCGCCGCCGCCGGGGCGGTGCAACGCAAAGTCGGCGGTCCAGGCGTCGATGGCGCTTTGGCCAATGCTGTCCCAATCGTGGCCCTCCCAGGCACCAAAATTCATCTCGCGCAGGCGAGTATCGGGATGAATGGTCAAATTGGGCTGTAGCGCTTGTGTAGCAAGCGCGAGTAGCTCACATCTTTGTAGCGTTGAATACTGTGCCGCAGCGCCTGCGGGCAACGCCTGCGCCAAGCGCTGTGCGGCCACCTGCGTGGCAGCTGCATCGGCGGGCACATCCAGGGCGCCATAGCAGGTGCCAGCGGCCACCACAGGCTGGGCGTGGCGCACCAGCCAAAGACGGGCGCGGGGCCGCACGGCAGGCGGTGGGCTCATGCCCAGCGCAGGGCCAGCGCCGCGCCCAGGTAAAAGCCGATTTCGCTGACCTGCTGCGTGGCGCCCAGGCAGTCGCCGGTAAAGCCCTGCAGGCGCCGCGCAAACCAGCGCCCCATCCAGGCGGCGGCCAGGCCGCTGCCGCTTGCGGACGCTATTAAAAACAGAGCTGACTGCGCTTGCCAGACAAGCGCTAGAGGCATCAAACACCATATAAATGCAGCGGCCAGCGCCGCGCCGGTGATCTGGTCGGCCAGCGGCTTGCTTTTGGACCGGGCCGTGTCGCCCACATGCGGCAGGCTGCGCACGATGAGCAGCGGCCACAGGCGCGACAGCACATGGCCACCTACCAAGGCGGCGAGTGCGGTTTGCAGGCTGTGCGCGCCCAGCAGCGCCAGCAGGCACAGCTTGGCCAGCAAGGCCAGCACCAGCGCCATGGCACCAAAGGCGCCGATGCGCGAGTCTTTCATGATGTCGAGCGCCCGCTCGCGCTCGTGGCTGCCGCCCAGGCCGTCGGCCACATCGGCCAGGCCGTCCTCGTGGAAGCCGCCAGTCATCAGCACCGTGGCGATGGTGCAGAACACCGCCGCCACCGCCGGGGCCAGCGGGTTGGGCGCCAGGGCCCCGTGCAGCGCGGCATAAACGCCCGCCGCCAGTGCCGCCGCCAGCCAGCCAATGCCCGGAAAATGCGCGGCACTGGCGCGCAGCATGGCCGGGCTGTAGCCCACCCAGCCGGCCAGCCGCCCGGTGACGGGAATGCGGGTAAAAAACTGCACGGCCAGCAGGTAGTGGCGCAGGGCTTGCATGGGCAGGCTGGGGCTGTATCAGATTTGATAGCTGCCAGCGCTTGGTGGATAAGCGCTAGCGGCCAATTGGACCCATATTCCGGTCACTTGGAGCGCAAAAAGAGCCGGTAGGCCGGGTTCAGCGTTTCTTCCACGCAGGGGTAGCCCAGCGTGGCCAGGAAGGCGTCAAACGCCGCCTTGTCTTCGGGCGGCACCTGCAGCCCCACCAGGATGCGGCCATAGTCGGCGCCCTGGTTGCGGTAGTGGAACAGGCTGATGTTCCAGGTAGGCTGCATCAGGCTCAGAAACTTGAGCAGCGCACCGGGCCGCTCGGGGAACACAAAGCGCAGCAGGCGCTCGTCTTGCGCCAGTGCCGAATGGCCGCCCACCAGGTGGCGCAGGTGTTCCTTGGCCAGTTCGTCGTGCGTCAGGTCGAGCGACTCGAAGCCGTGGCGCTCGAAGTTCCTGGTGATTTTTTCCGATTCGCCCTTGCCGTGCGTGGTCAGGCCCACGAACACATGGGCGCGCGTGGCGTCGCTGATGCGGTAGTTGAACTCGGTCACATTGCGCGGGCCGCCGGGCAGGCCGCCCACCACCTCGCAAAAGCGCCGGAAGCTGCCGCGTTCTTCGGGAATGGTCACCGCCAGCAACGCCTCGCGCTCCTCGCCCACCTCGGCGCGCTCGGCCACGAAGCGCAGGCGGTCGAAGTTCATGTTGGCGCCGCACAAAATGGCCGCGTAGGTCTCGCCCTTGGTCTTGTTTTTGGCGACATATTGCTTGATGGCCGCCACGGCAAGGGCCCCAGCGGGCTCGACGATGCTGCGCGTGTCGACAAACACGTCCTTGATGGCGGCGCAGACGGCGTCAGTGTCCACGGTGATGTAGTCATCCACCAGGCCCTGCGCCACGCGAAAGGTTTCCTCGCCCACCAGCTTGACGGCGGTGCCGTCGGAGAACAGGCCCACGTCGGCCAGCGTGACGCGCTCGTGCGCGTTGATTGACTGGATCATCGCGTCCGAGTCGTTCATCTGCACGCCAATCACCTTGATCTCGGGCCGCACGGCCTTGATGTAGTTGGCCACGCCCGCCACCAGGCCACCGCCGCCAATCGCCACGAACACGGCATCCAGCTGGTTGCTGCCCAGTTTTTGCAGCTGGCTCAGGATTTCCATGGCAATCGTGCCCTGGCCGGCGATCACGTCGGGGTCGTCAAAGGGGTGCACAAAGGTCAGACCCTGCTCCTGCTGCAGCCGCACGGAGTGATCGTAGGCATCGGTATAGCTGTCGCCCGCCAGCACCACCTCGCCGCCCAGCGCCTGCACGGCGTCGATCTTGAGCTGGGGCGTGGTGGTGGGCATCACCACCACCGCGCGCGTGCCCAGCTTGCGTGCGCTCATGGCCACGCCCTGCGCGTGGTTGCCGGCCGAGGCGCAGATCACCCCTTTTTGCAACTGCTCGGGCGAGAGGTGGGCCATTTTGTTGTAGGCGCCGCGCAGCTTGAAGCTGAACACGGGTTGCTGGTCCTCGCGCTTCAAAAGCACCTTGTTGTGCAGGCGGCGGCTGAGGTTTTTGGCGGGCTCCAGGGCCGACTCGATCGCCACGTCATAGACGCGGGCGGTCAGGATCTTTTTCAGGTAATCGGAGGGGGTGAGATGCTGGGTCATGTGTGGCAGAAGGTGCGCCGCCGCAGCGGGGTGGCGGGGCAATCATCATAGGCGCAACGCCGGGCCGCCCGGCGCGCAGGCGTCGTTCGGGCCTTGCGGGCCGCACCGGCAGCGCGGCGCAGGCAAAAAAAAGCCCCAGGCGGTAAGGCCCAGGGCTGAATCCATCCTTTGAGGAGATGGAGGAGACAATCGGTGCGTTGCGGCTGTTGGTGATCTTCTGGACACCAACCCTTTCTTGAAAAAAGGGCAACGCATGGCGCTATCTTAGCGCAATCGGTGTTGCAATGCAGCAAAATTCACCGCCCATTTTGTGAAAAAACCACGCATCAACAAGGAGCGAAAGACATGGAATGCACAGTCAGCTGGACCGGCGGCGCCGGAACGCGGTCGGGAATGGGGTTTGTGGCCGAAACCGGTAGCGGCCATATCCTGGCGATGGACGGCGCACCCGATGCCGTCAACCCCGCCAACGGCGGCCTAAACCTCGCCCCCCGGCCCATGGAAACCCTGCTGGCCGGCACGGGCGGTTGCACCGCCTACGACGTGGTGTTGATCCTCAAGCGTGGGCGCCACGACGTGC
Source organism: Acidovorax sp. BoFeN1 (assembly GCF_003345135.1). Taxonomy (NCBI): domain Bacteria; kingdom Pseudomonadati; phylum Pseudomonadota; class Betaproteobacteria; order Burkholderiales; family Comamonadaceae; genus Acidovorax; species Acidovorax sp. BoFeN1. The sequence continues at coordinate 24,985 of NZ_QOZT01000040.1, read as the reverse complement.
GTGGCTGCAGCGTCAAGCTCACGTCGCAACGGGCCGAGGTAGACCCCAAGGTGTTCACCGCCATCCACATGCAGTTCACCGTGACGGGCAAGGGCCTTGCGCCCGCCGTGGTAGAGCGCGCCATTGCCATGAGCCACGAAAAATACTGCTCGGCCAGCATCATGCTGGGCAAAACGGCGCATATCACCACCGGGTTTGAAATCGTCGAGGCCTGACGCCGCAGCGATTCATAGATTCTTCGGGGCGGCTGCGGCGGCCTTCCCCAGCATGGTGCATTGGCCCCTGCGGCATGCGCATTGTTGGCGCAACCCGCAACCCGCAACCCGCAACCCGTAACCCGTAACCCGTAACCCGTAACCCGTAACCCGTAACCCTCAAACGGTCACACGTAATGCGCCGTGGTGGTCATCACCTTGGCGGCCATTTTCATCATCACGCGGGCGGGCGCGGGCAGGGCCATGGCGCCGGCATCGCGTGCGCTGGCTGCGTGGCGCTCTTCGTCGTCTTTCATGCGGCTGACCACTGCGCGCGAGGCCAGGTCGTCTGCCGGAAGTCTTGCCAGGTGGCCCTGCAGGTGCTGTGCCACCTGGTTTTCGGTCTCCACCACAAAACCCAGGCTCACGCGGTCGCTCACCTTGGCGGCCACCACGCCCAGTGCAAACGCGCCCGCAAACCACAGCGGGTTGAGCAGGCTGGGCCGGGCGCCCAGGGCGTCCAGCCGCTGCTGCGTCCAGGCCAGGTGGTCGGTTTCCTCGCGGGCTGCTTCTAGCAGGTGGCGGCGCAATTGGGCGTCACGCGTGACGGCGGCCTGCGCCGTGTAAAGGGCTTGCGCGCAGACCTCGCCCACATGGTTCACCCGCATCAGTGCGCCGGACAGGCGCTTTTGGGCCGGGTCGAGCGCTGTCTCGGCAAAGGGCGCCGCCGGAGATGCCTCCATGGCGTGGGGTTTTGCAAACAGGGTGCGCAGCGCGGTGTCTGCGGCGCAAAGTAATGAGTCCATGGCTGATTTTCTCTGGAAGGATTGGCTCGGTTTGGCACGGAAGATGCATGCATAAACCTGCCGCGTTGTTCTGCATTGTGGCAAATGGAAGGAATGTTGCGACTTCCCCATGGGTGCATTGTGCGAAGGTTGGAAGGAGAACGGAACTTGTTACAGACAAGAAAGCTAGTTTCAAGGTAATTTGCCGCAAATTCAGCCGTGTTGACACGAGATGCCCCGCGTAGCGCGGCATTGTTGTCTGCACTGGGGCCGCCAAGCCGGTGTCATCGTCCGCAGGCCTGCATGGGTGTGTGGTTGCAATGTTGCAGCGCCGCAACGAAATTGACCCTGCGTGCCGATTTCCTTTGCGCAACCGCGCCCCGTCTGGTGAAATAACCGCAACTTCCCCACCAGGAGGTTGGCCCGGGGAGCCGGTAGGACTGCGCAGATGCTGCGCTATAGACCTCCGAACCGGTGCCCATGTTTAACCTTGGAGTAACTCGCAATGAAAAAATCCCTGATTGCCCTGGCTGTGCTGGCTGCTTCCGGCGCCGCAATGGCCCAATCTTCCGTGACCCTGTTCGGTATCGTTGATACCAACGTTGGCTATGTCGACAACGCCAACGCAGCTGGCGATAGCGTCTATGGCCTGGGTACCGGCGGCAACGCAACGAGCCGTCTGGGCTTCCGCGGCGTGGAAGACCTCGGTGGCGGCCTGAAGGCTGGTTTCCACCTGGAAGGCGAAATCTTCGGTGACAACGGCAATTCCTCTGGCCTGAATTTCCAGCGCCGCTCCACCCTGAGCCTGATGGGCGGTTTCGGTGAAGTTCGCCTGGGTCGTGACCAAGTTGCCGGCTACAGCAAGACCCGCAGCTACGATCTGTTCGGCCAAAACACCGGTATCGGCCAGTTCATGGGCTGGAGCGCATGGGGCGACGCGACCACCGATGCCAACGGTCACCGCAAAAGCAACCTGATCAGCTATTACACCCCCAACTTCAGCGGCTTCACCGGCGGCATCAGCTACGGTTTTGACGAGCAAACCACGGGCAAGGCTGGCCGTTACATCGGCGGCAATGTGGCCTATGACAATGGTCCTCTGAGCGTTGCTCTGTCTTACGACCGGGCTAACCTGAATGCTGGCGTTGAGCGCGATAAGGTCACGCTGGGTGGTTCTTACAACTTTGGCGTTGCCAAGGCCATCGCCATCCTGCAACAGACCAAGGATGACGTTCCTGCCGCTGCAGAGCGCAAGGTGAACGCATACGCCCTGGGCGTGTCGGCTCCCGTGGGCGCTGGCGAAGTGAAGCTGCAATACGCTCTGTACGACCAGAAGGCCATCGACTCCAAGGCTCACCAGTTCAGCCTGGGCTATGTCCACAACCTGTCCAAGCGCACTGCTGTGTACGGCACCGTGGCTTACCTGCAGAACAAGGACCGTTCCAACCTGGGCCTGGCTGCTAAGGGCGTGAACACTTCCGGTCCTGGCGCTGACGAAAACCAGACCGGCGTGCAAGTCGGTATCCGTCACTCCTTCTGATGACATGCTGGCCTTGGGCCAGCATTTTCAGACGTGACCTGAAGCCACCCGTCGCAAGACGGGTGGCTTTTTCGCATTTGGCACCTCTTTTTGAACAATGCGCGGTCTTGTCGCCATTCGGTTTGACCGCTGGCAGGGCTTTCTTGGGCCAGGCTTTTCTGCAAAAGGTTGCGGCTGGAGGGCGGGTGTTTGTGCCCTGGAAAGTCGTGATGGCGCGGTGGTTTTTAGTAAGTGAACGGTCGTTCTATTAGGGAAAGCCTGTGTAAGCGATATGCAACAAACGCTTACGCACGAGCGTGCCTTTACTAAACTGGACCGGCACCCAACCAACCACGGAAAGAGACCCGATCTATGAAAAAAACCGATATCACGAAGTTGTTCGCCTTCGGAGCCGTTGCCTTGGCTTCAAGCTTTGCTTGCGCACAGACCGCCAGCGCACCGACGAGCAGCGTGCAGCTGTGGGGCATTGTGGACATGGCCTATCGCCACACCAATAACGAAGGTGCCGGCAAAGATGGCCTGTCGAAGATGATTGGTGGCGGCATGTCGCAAAGCCGCTGGGGTATCAACGTGGATGAAGATCTGGGCGGTGGTTCCAAGGCCTTGGTGACCCTGGAAAACCGTTTTGACGCCGATTCAGGCACACCCGCCGCCAATGCGCCGTTTTTCCAGCTCGCCCATGTGGGCCTGCAGGGCCCCTATGGTCGCCTGACCGCCGGGCGCCAGTGGAACGTGCTGTTCGACGTCGTGACCAGCACCTACGCTTCATTCCCCTATTCTCCGTACATGGAGGCCTACAAGCCTGAGCTGGGCATGGCCATGGGTGCGCGTACCAGCAATATGCTGAAGTACACCTTCGCAACGCCGGACCGCAGTTTCGTGGGTTCGCTGCAATACTCGTTTGATGAAAATAACGACACCAAGGCATTGGAAGCGGGGCTGCCTGCTTCTGCAGCGCAGGTGCCTGCCTATGTGGCGAGCACGCTCAATGGCGGCGCGTGGAAGACTGCGGGTGGCTACCTGCGCTACTCCGCCAACGGCTTCGCATTGGGTGGGGGTTACATGCGCACGACGCTGCCTGGCGGCACCGATGTCGATGCCTGGACCCTGGGCGGTTCGTATCGCACCGGCCCCTGGTACTTGAACACCGGCTATGCCCTGAACAAGGCGAAATACGAGACGGTCACTAGCACCATCCAGGGTTTCCGTAACACCGTTGACAGGGCGATCCTGGGCCAGTTCTGGGCTGGCCAGACCAATGGCGGCTTCCAGCCGGGTGATGCCGACAAGCGCCAACTGTTCAAGGTGGGCGTGGGCTACCAGCTGACGCCTCAACTGAACCTGGGTGCGCATTACTTCCGCGGCAAGCAATCAGGCTCGGTCAACGGCACGTCCAATGGCAACGTCAACTTCTATGTCGCCGTGGCGGACTACGCTTTCAGCAAGCGCACCGACGCCTACTTTGGCGTAGACCACACCAGCATCAGCGGCGGCACTGCGCTCGTGCTCGACACCGCCAGCGGCGCTCGCAGCCGTACCGGTATCACCGCTGGTATTCGTCACCGCTTCTAATCACTGGTGGGGGAAAAGCGCTGCTCTGGCAACAGAGTGGCGCAGGTTTCCAAGGGAAAACCGGGTCGCTAGCGATAGTGATCCGGTTTTTTTCTTTCTCAGAACGACCCCAATTTCCAGGACACCTCAAGAAAAACCCAAGAAATACCCAAAAACCCATCCCAACCCGCAAGGGCGCGAGAGAGTTCTTTTTTCAGGTGCCCGCGGGGTAGAAGCGGTTGGCACCTTTCCTGAATGGGAGGGCTGAGCGGCACGGACATCTTCGGCGTCGTGCGCTCGAAAACCATGGGTCATCGTCGCAAACTTCCCTGTTAGCATGGCCCATCATTCTTTGCTTTTCTGATGCTTGCCTTTATTTTGCGGCGCCTGATTCAGGCGGTCATGGTGATGGTCACGGTGGCCTTTATTGCCTTCATGCTGTTCCAGTATGTGGGTGATCCGGTGGTGTTTTTGCTGGGGCAGGATGCCACCCCCGAGCAGATTCGCAGCCTGCGCGCCGATCTGGGGCTCGACAAACCCTTTTTTGTGCAGTTCTGGCACTTTCTGGTGAATGCCGCGCAGGGTGAGTTTGGGCTGAGCCTGCGCCAGGGCGCCAAGGTGTCCCGCTTGATGGCCGAGCGGTTTCCGGCCACCCTGGAGCTGGCCCTGGTGGCCGCAGCGCTGGCCCTGCTGGTCGGAGTGCCCATGGGGGTGTATGCGGCGCTCAAGCGCGGCACCTTCATCAGCCAGGCGTTCATGACCTTGTCGCTGCTGGGCGTGTCGCTGCCCACGTTTTTGATCGGCATTCTGCTCATTTTGGTGTTTGCCGTGGTGCTGGGCTGGTTTCCCAGCTTTGGCCGCGGTGAGGTGGTGCAGCTCGGGTGGTGGACTTCGGGCTTGCTCACGGCCAAAGGCTGGCACCACATCACGCTGCCGGCCGTCACGCTGGCGATTTTTCAGCTCACGCTCATCATGCGCCTGGTGCGCGCCGAGATGCTGGAGGTGCTGCGCACCGACTACATCAAGTTTGCCCGTGCCCGGGGCCTGTCCAACCGGGCCATCCATTTTGGCCATGCGCTCAAAAACACGCTGGTGCCCGTGATGACGATCACCGGGCTGCAACTGGGCGGGCTGATCGCCTTTGCCATCATCACCGAGACGGTGTTCCAGTGGCCGGGCATGGGGCTGTTGTTCATCCAGGCGGTGACGTTTGCCGACATTCCGGTGATGGCGGCCTATCTGTGCCTGATTGCGCTGATTTTTGTGGTGATCAACCTGGTGGTGGATCTGCTGTATTTTGTGGTCGATCCGCGCCTGCGGGTGGGCCATGCGGGAGGGCACTGATGCTCAATCCACGATGGAAAGCAGGCGGGCGGGCCTTTGCCCACATTGCGCAATTCCACCCCGAACTGACTGCGCTGCGGCGCGACCTGCACGCCCACCCCGAGCTGGGTTTTGAAGAGGTGTACACCGCCCGGCGCGTGAAGGAAGCCCTGCAGTTGTGCGGTGTGGACGAAATTCACGAAGGCATCGGGCGCACGGGCCTGGTGGCGGTGGTGCGCGGCCGTGGCCAGTCAAGCGGCGCCATGGTGGGCCTGCGGGCCGATATGGACGCGCTGCCCATTACCGAGCACAACGATTTTTCCTGGAAATCGTGCAAGCCGGGGCTCATGCATGGCTGCGGCCATGATGGCCACACCGCCATGCTGGTGGGCGCCGCCCGCTACCTGGCCGAAACCCGCAACTTTGACGGCACCGCCGTGCTGATCTTCCAGCCCGGCGAAGAGGGCTTTGCCGGCGCCCGCGTGATGATGGAAGACGGCTTGTTCGACCGGTTTCCGGTGCAATCTGTTTTTGCCATGCACAACTGGCCGGCCATGAAGCCGGGCACCGTGGGCATCAACACGGGGCCCATGATGGCGGCGGCCGACCGCATCACCATCGAGATCACCGGGCGCGGCGGCCACGGCGCGCACGCCTACCAGACGGTGGACGTGGTGCTGGTGGCCGCGCACATCATTACTGCGGCGCAGAGCATTGTTGCGCGCAACGTGCGGCCCATTGAAAGCGCGGTGGTCAGCCTGTGCGCCATCCAGGCGGGCGACCTGGGCGCTTTCAGCGTGTTGCCGGGCACCGCCACGCTGGTGGGCACGGTGCGCACCTTCGATCCGGCGGTGCAGGAGATGGTGGAGCAGCGCCTCAAAGAGCTTTGCAGCGCCATTGCCCTGGGGTTTGGCGCCACGGCCACGCTGCATTACGAGCGCATGTACCCCGCCACCATCAACACCGAGAGCGAGGCCGTTTTTGCCGCCGACGTGGCCGCGTCGCTGGTCGGTGCCGACCATGTGGTGCGCGACCTGGAGCCCAGCATGGGTGCGGAAGACTTTGCGTTCATGCTGCAGACCAGGCCCGGCGCCTACCTGCGGTTGGGGCAGGGCACGGGCGCCAGTGGCAGCGCGCTGCACAACAGCCGCTACGACTTCAATGACGAGGTTCTGCCCCTGGGGTCGGCACTGCACGCCAGCCTGATCGAGCAGGCCATGCCCTTGCCGACGCCCTGACGGACTGCCTCCCGCGTGCCGTCTTGTCCACTGATTTCTTGTTTCCGCCATCCTCCAGGATATTTGCATGAAATTAAAGCAAAAAACCGCCTTGGCCCTTGTACTGCAAGCGCTAGTAGCTACTACTTTGGTAGCAAACGCGCAAACGATCCGGGTGGCCAATCAGGGTGATGCGCTTTCCATGGACCCCCACTCGCTCAACGAGTCGCTGCAGCTGAGCACGACGGGCAATGTGTACGAGCCGCTGGTGGGGCGCAACAAGGACCTGAGCCTGGCGCCCGCGCTGGCCACGGCATGGAAGCAAACCGCGCCCACCGTGTGGCAGTTTGAGCTGCGCAAGGGGGTGCAATTCCATGATGGAACCCCGTTCACGGCCGACGATGTGCTGTTCAGCTTTGCGCGCACCCAGGTCGATGGCTCTGACATGAAGAGCTACACCAACGACTTCAAGGAAGTGCGCAAGATCAACGATTTTCTGGTGGAGATCGAGACCAAGACGCCTTTCCCCATTCTTCCGGACGTGATCTCGCAAGTGGGCATCATGAGCAAGAAGTGGTGCGAGGCCAACCAGGCCCTCGCGCCGGTTGACCGCCGCAAGGGCATAGAGAATGCCGCGTCGTTCCGTGCCAACGGCACCGGGCCGTTTCGCCTGCGCGAGCGCCAGCCCAACGTGCGCACGGTGTTCACGCGCAATGGCACCTACTGGGGCAAGATCGAGGGCAATGCGGCCGAGGTCATCTTCACGCCCATCGGCAACGACGCCACCCGCGTGGCGGCCCTGCTGTCGGGCGAGGTGGATGTGATGGAGCCCGTGCCGGTGCAGGACATCGAGCGCGTGAACAACGGCGCCAAAACCCGCGCCATCACCGGCCCCGAGCTGCGCACCATCTTTCTGGGCATGGACCAAAAGCGCGACGAGCTGCTGTATTCGAGCGTGAAGGGCAAGAACCCGTTCAAGGACAAGCGCGTGCGCCAGGCCTTCTACCAGGCCATCGACATCGACGGCATCAAGAAAACGGTGATGCGCGGTGCCTCGAACCCCTCGGCGCTGATGGTGGGCCCGGGCATCAACGGCTTCCACCCCGACGCCAAGCGCCTGCCGTATGACGTGGAAGCCGCCAAGAAGCTCATGGCCGAAGCAGGCTACGCCAGTGGTTTTGAGGTGTCCATGAACTGCCCCAACGACCGCTATGTGAACGATGGCCGCATCTGCCAGGCGGTGGCGGCCAACCTGTCGCGCATCAACGTCAAGATCAATCTGCAGGCCGAGACCAAGGGCACCTATTTCCCCAAGATCTTGCGCCGCGACACCAGCTTTTACATGCTGGGCTGGACGCCTTCCACCTACGACGCGCACAACGCCCTCAATGCCCTGATGGCCTGTGTAGACGACAAGGGCGCGGGCCAGTTCAACCTGGGCGCCTATTGCAACCCCAAGGTGGACGAGCTGACCAAGAAAATCCAGGCCGAGACCGACAAAGCCAAGCGCAACGCCATGATCAAAGAGGCGTTTGACCTGCATTCGGCCGACGTGGGGCACCTGCCCCTGCACCAGCAGGCCCTGGCCTGGGGCGTGGGCAAAAACGTCAAGCTGGTGCAACTGGCAGACAACTACATGCCCTTCAAGTGGATGAGCAAGAACTGATCTGCCTCCCGCCACCCTCCCAATGGGCTGCAAGGCAAGGCCGCACGGCGCGCCGGGCCTTGCTGCCTGTTTATTGTTTCCTCCGATGAAAAAAACCCTTGCGCGCTGGTTTGACAGCGATGTTGGCTACAGCTTTCGCACATCGCCCATGGCCATGCTGGCGGCAGCGATTGCCGTGGTGTGCGTGTTCTGCTCGCTGTTTGCGGGCTGGGTGGCGCCGCACAACCCGTTCGATTTGTCCACGCTGGAGCTCAGTGATGCGCGCTTGCCGCCGGCATGGATTGCCGAGGGTTCGAGCAAATACCTGCTGGGCACTGATGACCAGGGGCGCGACATTCTCTCGGCCGTAATCTACGGCGCCCGCATCTCGCTGGTGGTGGGGCTGGCGTCGGTGCTGCTGTCGGTGGTGGTGGGCGTGGCGCTGGGGTTGCTGGCCGGTTTCCGGGGTGGCTGGATTGATGCAGTGCTGATGCGCCTGTGCGACGTGATGCTGTCGTTTCCGGCCATTTTGGTGGCCCTGCTGATCGCGGGGGTGGGCCGCGCGCTGTTTCCCAATGCCCACGAATCGCTGGCCTTTGGCGTGCTGATTTTTTCGATCTCGCTGACCGGCTGGGTGCAATATGCGCGCACGGTGCGCGGCTCTACCCTGGTCGAGCGCAACAAGGAATATGTGCAGGCCGCGCGCGTGACCGGCGTGGCCCCCCTGCGCATCATGCGCAAGCATGTGCTGCCCAATGTGATGGGCCCGGTGATGGTGCTGGCCACCATCCAGGTGGCCACGGCCATCATCACCGAGGCCACGCTGTCGTTTCTGGGCGTGGGGGCGCCGCCCACATCGCCCTCGCTGGGCACGCTGATCCGCGTGGGCAACGATTACCTGTTCTCGGGCGAGTGGTGGATTACGGTGTTCCCGGGGCTCATGCTGGTGTTGATTGCACTGTCGGTGAACCTGCTGGGCGACTGGCTGCGCGATGCGCTCAACCCGAGATTGAGATGACCCCCCTGAGTCGCTTCGCGCCATCCCCCCAGGGGGACGCCCCCAGTGGCCCGGCAAAGCCGGTTCCACGGCGTCTGCTGGTCCGGGCCGTGCCCTTGCAATGAATCGCTGACATGTCCCTTCTAGAAGTCAAAAACCTCGTTGTCGAATTCCCGGGTCGGCGCGGCACGCTGCGTGCCCTGGATCACATTTCGTTTTCCATCGCCCCCGGCGAAATCCTGGGCGTGGTGGGCGAGTCGGGTGCGGGCAAGTCGCTCACGGGCGCCGCCATCATCGGCCTGCTGGAATCGCCGGGGCGCGTGGCCTCGGGCCAGATCTTGCTGGAAGGCGAGCGCATCGACAACCTCAGCGACGCGCACATGCGCCACATCCGGGGGCGGCGCATCGGTGCGATTTTTCAGGACCCGCTCACCTCGCTGAACCCGCTGTACACCGTGGGTCGGCAGCTCACCGAAACCATCCAGGCGCACCTGCCAGTGAATGCGGCAGAGGCCCGGCGGCGCGCCATTGCGCTGCTGCAGGACACCGGCATCCCGGCGGCCGAGCAGCGCGTGGACCATTACCCCCACCAGTTCTCGGGCGGTATGCGCCAGCGGGTGGTGATTGCCCTGGCGCTGGCGGCCGAGCCGCAACTCATCGTGGCCGACGAGCCCACCACGGCACTCGATGTGTCGATCCAGGCGCAGATCATCACGCTGCTCAAATCCATCTGCAAATCGCGCGGCGCAGCCGTGATGCTGATCACCCACGACATGGGCGTGATTGCCGAAACCTGCGACCGCGTGGCGGTGTTGTATGCCGGGCGCGTGGTCGAGATCGGCCCGGTGCACGAGGTCATCAACCACCCCGCGCACCCCTACACCGCGGGCCTCATGGCCTCGATCCCCGACATGGCGCAAGACCGCGAGCGCCTGAACCAGATTGACGGAGCCATGCCCCGCCTGAACGCCATTCCCCCGGGCTGCGCCTTCAACCCGCGCTGCCCGCGCCGCTTTGACCGCTGCACCACCGAGCGCCCCGAACTGCTGGAGGCAGGCGCCACCCGCGCGGCCTGCTGGCTGCACGCCCCAGAGGTGGCAGCATGAGCGCAACCACACCGGCCAGCACGCCCCTGGTGCAGGCGCACGACCTGGCGAAAACCTTCGATGTCTCGGCCCCCTGGCTCAACCGCGTGCTCGAAGGCAAGCCGCGCACGCTGCTGCATGCCGTCGATGGCGTGAGCTTCGACATCGAAAAGGGCAAGACGCTGGCCCTGGTGGGTGAGTCGGGCTGCGGCAAAAGCACCGTGGCGCGCCTGCTGGTGGGCCTGTACGAGCCCACGCGCGGCGGCCTCACCTTTGACGGACAGGATGCACACGCGGCCTTCAAGGGCAGCAACGCCAAGGCCATGCGCCGGCGCATCCAGATGATTTTTCAGGACCCGTACGCCAGCCTCAATCCGCGCTGGCTGGTGGAAGACATCGTGGGCGAGCCGCTCAAGGAGCACGGCCTCATCACTGACAAGGCGCAGCTGAAAGAGCGCGTGGGCGAGTTGCTGCAATCGGTGGGCCTGTCGCCCCTGGACATGGTCAAGTACCCGCACCAGTTCTCGGGCGGGCAGCGCCAGCGCATCTCGATTGCCCGCGCCCTGGCCACCGAACCCGAGTTTTTGGTGTGCGACGAGCCGACCAGCGCGCTCGATGTGTCGGTGCAGGCGCAGGTCCTCAACATCATGAAGGACCTGCAGCGCCAGCGGCACCTCACCTACCTGTTCATCAGCCACAACCTGGCCGTGGTGCGCCATGTGAGCGACCAAGTCGGCGTGATGTACCTGGGCCGCCTGGTGGAGCTTGCCGACAAGCACACGCTGTTTGACACGCCGCGCCACCCCTATACGGTCATGCTGCTCGACGCCATCCCCAAGATGCACGACACCGGCAAGGCGCGCACCCCCGTGCAGGGCGAGGTGCCCAACCCGCTCAACCCGCCGCCGGGCTGCGCCTTCAACCCGCGCTGCCCGCACGTCAACGAGCGCTGCCGCACCGAGCGGCCCCAGCTGCTCACGCTGCGCGGCATCCGCATCGCCTGCCACGCGGTGGAGGAAGGCCGAATCTAGATGAGATGCTATTTAAATAGTAGCTGTTGGCGCTTGCTGGTAAAGCGCTAGAGGCCTTTTTTGTATAAACGACTGTCTTCAACCCAGGAGTTGCACGATGACCGTATTCACCCTCTCCAGTCCCGACATCCCCAGCGGCGGCACCGTGCCGCCGCATTTCGAGTTTGACGGCTTTGGCTGTTCGGGCCAGAACCAGTCGCCCATCCTGCAGTGGAGCGGCGCGCCCGTGGGCACGCAAAGCTTTGCCGTCACCGTGTACGACCCCGACGCGCCCACCGGCTCGGGCTGGTGGCACTGGTTTGTGGTGGACTTGCCGGCGACCACCGCGCAGCTGGTGCCCAACGCGGGCGCCCAGGGCGGTGCCGGTTTGCCTGCGGGTGCGCGCCAGATCCGCAACGACTACGGCGCTTTTGCCTGGGGCGGCGTGTGCCCCCCGCCGGGCGACAAGCCGCACCGCTATGTGTTCACCGTGCATGCGCTCAGCGTGCCCCGGCTCGACATTCCCGACGACGCCACCGCCGCACTGGCGGGCTTCATGGTCAACGCCCACACGCTGGCCAAGGCCAGCTTCACGGCCACCTACGGCCGGCCCTGAGCGCCTTCAGGGGGCTGGCAGGGCGGACGCTGGCGGGTGAGTGGCGGGCAGCTCGGCGCCGGGCAGGGCACGGCCCAGCAAATACTCGATGCAGGTGCGCACCGCCCGCGTCTGGTGGCGGTCGGGCATGTAGAGCATGAACATCTGCGTGCCAAAAATGCTCAGGCGCCAGTCGTCCAGCGTGGTCAGCACCTCGCCGCTGGCCACGGCGTCCTGCACCACGTAGTCGGGCACCAGCCCCACGCCCAGCCCGGCCAGGATGCCCTGGCGCAGAAACGGAAAGTGCTCTGAAATCAGCGTGGGCTCCAGCATCACTTCGTGGCGCTCACCGCCCCGGTAGCCGCGCAGGCGCAGCTGCTTGCCCACCACGCCCGATGTAATGACCGGCGCGGTGCGCAGCGCCTCCAGCGCCGTGGGCAGTCCGTGCGCCTGGGCGTAGCCGCGCGAGGCGCAGGCGGTGTAGCGCACCGCGCCCATGTCGCGTGCTACCAGTGTGGGCGGCGGCTCGGGCATGACGCGGATGGCAATGTCCACTTCGTCGCGGATCAGGTCGTCCACCCGGTTTTCAAAGCGCACATCGAGCACGATGCCCGGGTACAGGTGCTTGAAGTCGATCAGCCAGTCTGACATCACCATCTGCCCGTAGCCGCTGGGCACGCTCAGGCCCACGCGGCCCTGCAGGCCCTGGCCCAGCGTGGTGATGGTTTCGCGCGCGGCCAGCATTTCGTTCTGGATGGCGCGGCCATGGGCATACAGGCGCAGGCCCACCTCGGTGGGTTCAACGCGGCGCGTGGTGCGGCGCACCAGCTGCACACCCACCGATTTTTCGAGCTGATTGAGGTGGTAACTCACGTTGGCGCGCGTCATCTTGAGGTTGCGCGCGGCCTGGCTCAGGTTGCCAGCGTCCAGGATGTCCACCAGCACGGTGAGGGAGGTAAGTTCCATGTCTTTCTGTTTCTCCAGGAACGTGCTTGCGTTCTGAAAACCGTGCACTGTGGTGGCGCGGCTGGTGGTGCGCCAGCGCGGCCTGTGCCTTGCCTTTACAAAAAACGGCGCTCTGGATTCGGCAGCGAGCAGTAGCAAGCGTCAAAGAATTTTTGACAGTCTGTCAATCATTAATGTAATTGTCAAGATTGTTTGCCGCATCAACAATACAAAGCTACTTGAAACCACCAGGAGACTCCCGCATGGGCGCAGCTACCCCCGAATCCGTTGTCACCACTGCCCGCGCGGGCGCCATCCTGGTCGTGACCGTCAACAACCCGCCGGTCAATGCGCTGGGCGTGGCCGTGCGCCAGGGGCTGGCCGCCGCCATGGCACAGGCCCAGGCCGACAGCGCCGTGGCGGGCGTGCTGCTGATGGGCGCAGGCAAGGCCTTCATTGCGGGCGCCGACATCCGCGAGTTTGGCAAGCCCGCCATGCCACCCTCGCTGCCCGAGGTGTGCCGCAGCATTGAAGACTGCACCAAGCCCGTGGTGGCAGTGCTGCACGGTGCGGCGCTGGGCGGTGGCCTGGAAGTGGCGCTGTCGGCCCACTACCGCATTGCACTGCCCGCTGCCAAGCTGGGCCTGCCCGAAGTCTCCCTGGGCCTGCTGCCGGGCTCGGGTGGCACGCAGCGCGCGCCGCGCCTGATGGGCGCGCGCGCCGCCACCGAGCTCATGCTCAGCGGCAAGCACCTGTCGGCCAAGGCCGCGCTGGCGGCAGGCCTGGTGGACCAACTGGCTGAGGGCGACGACGCCCAGGCTGCTGGCCTGGCCTACCTCAACGCGCTGCTGGCGCAAAACGCCCCCGTGCGCCGCACGCGCGACATCGCCATCCCCGACCCCGCCGCAGCGCTGGCCGAGCTGGAGGTGCTGAAAGCCGACACCGCCAAGAAAACCCGGGGCCTGTTTTCGCCCCTCAAGATCATTGAATGCGTGCAGGCCGCCGTGCAGCTGCCATTTGACGAAGGCATGGCGCGCGAGCGCGCGCTGTTTCTGGAGTGCCTGGACAGCCCGCAGCGTGCCGGCCTGATCCACGCCTTTTTTGCCGAGCGCGAAGTGGTCAAGATCCCCGAGGCCAAGGCCGCCGCGCCGCGCGCATTTGCCACCATCGCCATCATTGGCGGCGGCACCATGGGTGCGGGCATCACCGTGTCGGCCCTGGACGCGGGCTACCCCGTGACCATGGTCGAGCGCGATGCGGCATCCATCGCGCGGGGCCGTGCCAATGTGGAAAAGGTCTACACCGGCCTGGTCGCCAAGGGCCGCATGACCGAAGAAGCCAAGGCCGCCGTCATGGCGCGCTACACCGGCAGCACCTCGTACGACGACCTGGCCAACGTGGACCTGGTGATCGAGGCCGTGTTTGAAGAACTCGACGTCAAAAAAGCCGTGTTCAAGGAGCTGGACCGCGTGTGCAAACCCGGCGCCGTGCTGGCCACCAACACCTCGTACCTGGACATCGACGCCATCGCCGCCGTCACCAGCCGCCCGCAGGACGTGATTGGCCTGCACTTCTTCAGCCCCGCCAACATCATGAAGCTGCTGGAGATCGTGGTGCCCGCCAAGGTGGGTGCTGACGTGGTGGCCACCGCCTTTGAGCTGGCCAAGAAACTCAAAAAAGTGCCCGTGCGCGCCGGTGTGTGCGACGGCTTCATCGGCAACCGCATTTTGGCCGTGTACAAGCAGGCCGCCGACTACATCATGGAAGACGGCGCCAGCCCTTACGAGATCGACGAGGCCGTGCGCGGCTTTGGCTTTGCCATGGGCCCGTTCCAGGTGACTGACCTGGCCGGTGGTGACATTGGCTGGGCCACGCGCAAGCGCCGCGCCGCCACGCGCGACCCGAAAGCGCGCTATATCGAGGTGGCCGACCGCATCTGCGAGCGCGGCTGGTTTGGCCAGAAAACCGGCCGCGGCTTTTACCTGTACCCCGAAGGCGCCCGCGTGGGCCAGTCTGACCCCGAAGTGCTGGCCATTGTGGATGCCGAGCGCACCAAAAAAGGCGTCACGCCGCGCCAATTCACCGCCGACGAAATCATGCGCCGCTACATGGCCGCCATGGCCAACGAAGGCGCCAACGTGGTGCACGAAGGCATTGCGTTGCGCCCGCTGGATGTGGACGTGACCTTCATGTCCGGCTATGGCTTTCCGCGCTTCCGTGGCGGCCCCATGAAGTGGGCCGACATGTACGGCCTGCCCCGGCTGCTGGCCGACATTGAAGAATTTGCCAAGGAAGACGCGCTGTTCTGGAAACCCTCGCCCCTGCTGGTCCAGCTGGTGCAGGAAGGGCGCAATTTCGACAGCCTGAACCAGCTTGCCTGAGCACCCGTCGCCACACCACCCGCCACCACAGCATCTGTCACATAGATATCAAATCAATAGCTGTTAGCGCTTGTAAATAAAGGGTTCTGTAGTGTTTTTGCTATCAAACCCAGTCGATGCAAGCGCAGCCAGCTATAAAAACAGGAGCAACCACCATGCGCCAAGCCGTTATCGTTTCTACCGCCCGCACGCCGCTGGCCAAATCCCACCGGGGCGAATTCAATGCCACGCCCGGCCCGCAACTGGCCGCTTTTTCGGTGAAAGCGGCGGTCGAGCGCGCGGGCATCGACCCGGCCCTCATTGAGGACCTGGTGATGGGCTGCGGTTACCCCGAAGGCATCACCGGCAAGAACATTGGCCGCCAGACCGTGGTGCGCGCCGGTTTGCCGCTGTCGGTGGCGGGCGTTACCGTCAGCCGTTTTTGTGCCTCGGGCCTGCAAGCCATTGCCGTGGCGGCAGACCGCATCGTGGCCGAAGGCGTGCCCGCCATGGTGGCCGGGGGTGTCGAGAGCATTTCGGCCATCCGCGCCGGTTTGCCTGCCGACATCGATCCCTGGCTGATGCAGCACAAGCCCGACCTCTACATGGCGATGATCGACACCGCCGACAACGTGGCCCACCGCTACGGCATCAGCCGCGAAGACCAGAACCTGTTCTCGCTGGAGAGCCAAATGCGCACCGCCGCCGCGCAAGACCAGGGCCTGTTTGCCGACGAGATCGTGCCCTGTGCCACACGCATGGCCGAAAAGAACAAGGACACCGGCGAAGTCACCTTGCGCGACGTGGTGGCCACGCGCGACAACTGCAACCGCCCCGGCACCACGCTGGAGGGCCTGGCCAAGCTGGAGCCCGTCAAGGGCCCCGGCCAGTTCATCACGGCGGGCAATGCCTCGCAGCTGTCCGATGGTTCCAGCGCCTGCGTGCTGATGGAGGCCGCCCAGGCCGAGCGCCTGGGCCTGTCACCCCTGGGCGCCTTCCGCGGTTTTGCCGTGGCCGGGTGCGAGCCCGACGAAATGGGCATCGGCCCGGTGTTTGCCGTGCCCAAGCTGCTGGCGCGCCACGGCCTCACGGTGCAAGACATCGACCTGTGGGAGATGAACGAGGCCTTTGCCTCGCAGGCGCTGTATTGCCAGCGCAAGCTGGGCATTCCCGGCGAGCGGCTCAATGTCAACGGCGGCGCCATCTCGATCGGCCACCCGTTTGGCATGACCGGCGCGCGCCTGGTGGGCCACCTGCTGCTCGAAGGCCGCCGCCGCAAAGCCAAGTGGGGCGTGGTCACGATGTGCATTGCCGGAGGCATGGGTGCCGCTGGCTTGTTTGAGATCTACTGAGTCCTTGTGGGACAGACCAAGAAATTGCATAGCAATTTTTGCTCTGTCCCCAACTGACGAATGCCTTCCTTGCGGGATAGACCAAGAAATTGCATGGCCATTTTTGCTCTGTCCCCCACTGATGAATGCCTTCCTTGCGGGATAGACCAAGAAATTGCATGGCCATTTTTGCTCTGTCCCCCACTGATGAATACCTCGGGACAGCCCCAGACATTGCGCAACAACCGTTGCCCTGTCCCCACCGACCAATGCCCAACTGACTCAAAGGTACGACATGGACCTGAATTTCACCCCCGAAGAAGAAGCCTTCCGCGCCGAAGTGCAGGCTTTTCTGCAAGAAAAACTGCCCGCGCGCATCGCCACCAAGGTCAAGGCCGGGCAGCGCCTGACCAAGGAAGACCAGGAAGAATGGCACGCCATCCTCAACGCGCGCGGCTGGCTGGCCAACCACTGGCCTGAGCAATATGGCGGCCCCGGCTGGGGTGCAGTGGAAAAATTTATTTTTGACAACGAGTGCGCCGTGGCCGGTGGCCCGCGCATCGTGCCCTTTGGCGTCAATATGCTGGGCCCGGTGCTCATCAAGTACGGCAACGAGGCGCAAAAGCAATACTGGCTGCCGCGCATCCTGAGCGGTGCCGACTGGTGGTGCCAGGGCTACTCCGAGCCGGGCTCGGGGTCCGATCTGGCCTCGGTCAAGACCACGGCGGTGCGCGGTGTGGATGCCCAGGGCGACCACTACATCGTCAACGGCCAGAAAACCTGGACCACCCAGGGCCAGCACGCCAACATGATTTTTTGCCTGGTGCGCACCGACCGCGAAGCGCGCCCGCAGTCGGGCATCAGCTTTTTGCTGGTGGACATGAACACGCCTGGCGTGGAAGTGCGCCCCATCCGCACGCTCGATGGTGACCGCGAGGTCAATGAAGTGTTCTTTACCGAAGTGCGCGTGCCTGCCGAGAACCTGGTGGGCGAAGAAAACAAGGGCTGGACTTACGCCAAGTTCTTGCTGACCTACGAGCGCACCGGCATCGCTGGCGTGGGCTTTTCGGTGGCGTCGCTGGAAAAGCTCAAAGTGGTGGCCAGCAAGGTGCAGCGCAATGGCCGCCCGCTCGCTCAGGACCCGCAGTTTGCCGCCCGCATGGCCAAGGTCGAGATTGACCTCGAAAACATGAAGACCACCAACCTGCGCGTGATTGCCGCCGTGGCCCATGGCAGCGTGCCGGGTGCCGAGAGCTCGATGCTCAAGATCCGGGGCACCGAGATCCGCCAGGAAATTTTGTCGCTGATCCGCCGCGCCATGGGGCCATATGCGCTGCCCTTCATTGAGGCTGCGCAGTACGAGGGCTATGCCGATGCGCCCGTGGGGCCGAAAGAGGCCGCCACCGCAGCAGCCAATTACTTCAACTACCGCAAGCTGTCGATTTTTGGCGGCTCCAATGAAATCCAGAAAAACATCATCTCCAAGATGATTCTCGGACTGTGAGACCGTAGTCATGAACTTTGAACACACCGAAGACCGCCGCATGCTGGCGGACACCCTGAACCGTTTTGTCGCCGAGCAGTACGGTTTTGAAACCCGCAACGCCATTGCCTATGGCGACGTGGGCATGCAGCCTGCGCTGTGGGCGCAGTTTGCCGAGTTGGGCGCCATTGGCGCGCTGTTCCCCGAGGCCGAAGGCGGCTTTGGCGGCGCAGGCTTTGACGTGGCCGTGGTGTTTGAGGCCCTGGGCCGTGGCCTGGTGGTCGAGCCCTTTTTGGGCGCGCTGGTGGTGGGGCGCGCCCTGGCCGCTGCGGGCACGCCCGCACAAAAAGAGCAGATTGCCAGCCTGATCGACGGCAGCACCGTGGCCGCCCTGGCGCACGACGAGCCCGGCAGCCACTACGAAATGGCCCGCGTCAGCACCCGTGCGGTGCGCAGCGGCGAGGGCTGGGTACTCAACGGCGCCAAGGCCGTGGTGGTGCAGGGCGACAACGCGCAGCTCTTGCTGGTGTCGGCCCGCACGGCGGGCGATGTGGGCAGTGAAGACGGCATTTCGCTGTTCCTGGTGCCTGCCGATAGCGCGGGCGTTGCACGCCGCGGCATGGGCCGCATCGACGGTGGCCGGGTGGCCGAAATCACGCTCGACAACGTGCAAGTGGGAGCCGATGCGCTGCTGGGCACCGAAGGCCAGGGCTTTGCCACGCTGGAGCTGGCCATGGGCTGGGGCGTGCTGGCGCTGTGCGCCGAAGCGCTGGGCGCGATGGAAGTGGCCAAAAAGGACACCCTCGAATACCTGCAAACGCGCAAGCAGTTTGGCGTGCCCATTGGCAGCTTCCAGGCCCTGCAACACCGCATGGCCGACCTGCTGCTGGAGGTGGAGCAATCGCGCTCGGCGGTCATCAACGCCGCTGCCGCCATGGACAGCGCCGACCGCGTGGAGCGCGAGCGCGCGCTGTCGGCGGCCAAGTTCACCATTGGCCGCATTGGCGCGCTGGTGTCGGAAGAAAGCATCCAGATGCATGGTGGCATTGGCATGACCTGGGAGCTGCCCTTGTCGCACTACGCCAAGCGCCTGGTCATGATCGACCACGAGCTGGGCGACGAAGACCACCACCTGGCGCGCTACATCGCGCTGGGCTGAAATGAGCTACCCCCTGAGTCGCTTCGCGCCTTCCCCCTGGCAAGGGGACGACAGCCTCGCTGCGGGGCGGCCCTTGCTTGCTGTCCCTGGCGAAGCAGGCCGGCTACAGGCATAGAACTGGAGAACGAAGATGAGCGAAGTCCTGCTGACCCGCCGCGAAGGCGCCGTGCTGGTGCTGTCCAACAACAACCCGGCGGCCCGCAATGCGCTGTCGCCCGAGTTTTACGCGGCGCTCACCCAGGCGCTGGCACAGGCCCAGGCCGATCCCGCCGTGGGCGCCATCGTGCTGACGGGCGAAGGCGGGCATTTTTGCTCGGGCGGTGACCTGCGCCAGCTGGCCAGGCGCCGCGAGCTGCCCATTGAAGAGCGCCGTGCCAAGCTCGAAGGCCTGCACGACCTGATTCGCGCCGTGCGCGATTGCCGCAAGCCGGTGATTGCTGCCGTCGAAGGTGCGGCTGCGGGCGCGGGGCTATCGCTGGCGCTGGCCTGCGACATGCTGGTGGCTGCCAAAAACGCGGTGTTCTCGGTGGCCTATGTGAAGGTGGGCCTCACGCCCGATGGCGGCGCCACGGCCTTCCTGGCCGAGTTTGTGTCGCGCCAGGTGTTGACCGAGCTGTGCCTGACGGGCGAGCGGATCAGTGGCGAACGCCTGCACGCGTTGGGCCCCGTCAACCGCCTGGCCGAGCCGGGCGATGCCCTGGCGCAGGCGCTGGTGCTGGCGGCCCAGGTGGCGGCTGGCCCCGAGCTGGCCATGGCCCGTATCAAGACCTTGTGCCGCAATGCCTATGCGAACACACTGCAAGAACAGCTGGAGCAGGAAGCCCAGTGCATGGTGCAGTCGCAAGAGACCGAGGAGTCCCGCGAAGGCATCGGCGCCTTCCTGGAAAAGCGGCTGCCCGATTTCGCGCCACTGCGCCAACCCCCGGCCTGAGCGCTGGCAAGGAGACAAACACACATGACCACCACAACGACCACAACGACCACAACACCAACCACTCCGCCGGACGGCATGGACTTTCCCCTGCAAGGCGTGCGCGTGCTCGACCTCTCGCGCGTGTTTGCCGGGCCGCTGTGCGGCATGGTGCTGGCCGACTTCGGCGCCGAGGTCATCAAGGTGGAGCACCCCGGACGGGGCGACGACACGCGTGACTGGGGCATGCGCATTGGCAAGACCGAAACCACCTACTACAACAGCATGAACCGCAACAAGCGGTCGATCACGGTGGATTTGCAGACGCCCGAGGGCGTGAAAATCATCCACGACCTGCTGCCCCAGTGCGACGTGGTGGTGCAAAACTTCAAGACCGGCGGCGCCGAAAAGCTGGGCCTGGGCTACGAGCAGCTCAAGGCCATCAAGCCCGACCTTATTTATTGCTCGGTGGCCGGTTACGACAGCTCTGGGCCCGAGGCCAAGCGCCCCGGCTACGACCTGGTGATCCAGGGTGAGTCCGGGTTGATGGCCCTCAACGGTGAGGCAAACACGCCACCACTCAAGTTTGGTGTGGCCGTGGTGGACCTGATGACCGGCATGTACGCGGCCCAGGCCGTGCTGGCGGCGCTGTTTCAGCGCACGCGCACCGGCAAGGGCCGCCACATCGAGATGGCGCTGTACGACTGCGGCCTGATGATCACCGGCTACTACGGGCTCGATGCCATGCTGCTGGGCCACGACCCGCAACGCTATGGCAACGCCCATCCGTCCATCGTGCCTTACGGCATGTACGACGCGGCCGACGGCCCGCTCATCATTGCCGTGGGCAACAACGCCCAGTTCGACAAGTTTTGCCGTCAGGTCATCGAGCGCCCCGACATCGTGGAAGACCCGCGCTTTGCCACCAATGTGGAGCGCGCCAAGAACCGGCTGGTGCTGGGCCCCATGCTCAAGGAGCTGATCGCCGGATTTGCCCGCGATGTGCTGCTGCAGCGCATGACGGCTGCTGGCATCCCCTGCGGCAAGGTGGCGGGCCTGCACGAGGCCCTGACCAGCGAGCGCACCCGCCGTGGCGGCCTGTTGCAAGAGCTGCCCCACCCGGTGGCGGGCAGCACGCATGTGTTTGCGCCGCCCTACCGCCTGGACGGGCAGCGCCTGCCGATTCGCAACGCACCGCCCACGCTGGGCGAGGGCACCCGCGAGGTGCTGCAGCAACTGCTGCAACTGTCCGAGCCCGAGTTGCAAGCCCTGCGCGACAAGGGCGTGCTGACACTTCCGCAAATTTAAGCGGTTCAAAAATCATAGCTATTAGCGCTTGCTGCATAAGCGCTAGAGCCTGTTTTTTTATATAAAAGAGGAGACTTGCATGAACTTTTCGCCAATCAAGCGCCGCAGCGTGCTGCAAGGCATGGCCGCACTGGGCAGCACGGGCCTGCTGGGCACGGCCCTGGCACAAACGGGCAAAGCCGCCTGGCCCACCAAGCCGATCCGGCTGGTGGTGCCCTTCAACGCGGGCGGCGCCACCGACATCATTGCCCGCACCGTGGGCGAGGCCCTGTCCAAGCGCATCGGCCAGCCCGTGGTGGTGGACAACAAGGGCGGCGCCGCAGGCATTCTGGGCACCGATGCCGTGGCCAAGGCACCGGCCGATGGCCACACCTTGCTGCTGACGCTCAGCACCTCGATGCTGATCAACCAGTTTCTGTACACCAAGCTGCCCTACAACCCGCAAAAGGACCTGGCGCTGATCACCCAGGTGGCCGCGGCGCCGGTGACGCTGGTGGTGCACCCCTCGGTGCCCGCCAACAACATGAAAGAGCTGCTGGCTTATGTGAAGGCCCAAAAGGGCAAGCTGTCGTATGGCTCCTGGGGTACGGGCTCGTATGCCCACCTGGCGGGCGCGTACATGAGCAAAACCACCGACAGCGACATGGTGCACGTCGCCTACAAGGGCGAGGCGCCCATGATCCAGGAGCTGATTGGCGGCCAGTTGCAGCTGTGCTTTTCGAGCGCGCTCAATACCAAGCCCTTCATCGACTCGGGCCGCGTCAAGGCCATTGGCGTCACCGGCAAGCAGCGCATGGACATCCTGCCCAAGGTGCCCACCATCTTTGAGCAGGGCGTGCAGGACGACGCCTATTCCATCTTTGGCTGGGTGGCCATGGGCGCGCCGGCGGGCATCCCGAAAGAGATCGTGGACCAGCTTTCTGCCCACCTGCGCGAAGTGGCCAAAGACCCCAAGGTGGTTGAGCGCATTGCAGCTGCGGGCTTTTTGCCCATGATGAACAGCCCGCAGGAGTTTCAGCAGAACTACCAGCGCGACATGCCCATCTGGAAAGCCCTGGTCGAGGCCGCTGGCGCCCGGCTGGATTGAGCCCCCCCATTGTTTTCAGGAGACACCATGACCTTTTCCACCATTTCCCGCACCGCACCCCTGGCCCGTTTCACCCGCCGCGCCGCTTTGGCGCTGGCCGCCGCGCCGCTGCTGATCGGCAGTGCCATGGCCCAGCAGGCGGCCTGGCCCGACAAGATGGTCAAGCTGGTGGTGCCTTTCCCGGCGGGTGGCCCCACCGACACGGCCTCGCGCATCGTCGGCCAGAAGCTGGGTGAGCGCCTCAAGCAAACCGTGCTCATCGAGAACAAGGCAGGCGCCTCGGGGTCGATTGCCGCAGCCCAGGTCAGCAAAAGCCCTGCGGACGGCTACACGCTGATGATGCTGGCCACACCCACCATGCTGGCGCCGCACCTGTACAAGAAGGCGGGCTACGACACGGTGAAAGATTTCACGCCCGTGGCCACGGTGTATGACCTGCCCATCGTGGTGGTCGTCAACCCCAAGCTGCTGCCCGATGTGACCGACCTCAAGGGCCTGATTGCCAACGCCAAGGCGCAAAAGACGCCACTCAACTACACCAGCTCGGGCGCGGGCAGTTTTGGCCACCTGAGCATGGAGCTGCTCAAGCAGATGGCCAGCTTTGACATGCAGCATGTGCCCTACAAGGGCGGCGTGCCGGCCATCACCGACACCATCGGCGGCCAGGTGCCCGTGATGTATGCCGACCTGGTGGCAGCGTTGCCACACATCCAGGCCGGCAAGCTGCGCGCCATTGCCGTGGGCTCGCCCCAGCGCGTGACCATGCTGCCCGACGTCAAGACCATTGCCGAGCAGGGCATCAAGGGCTATGACGCCGTGTCGTGGGGCGGCCTGCTGGCGCCTTTGGGCACACCCAAGGCGGTGGTCGATCGCATTGCAAACGAAGTGCAGCAGATCCTGGCCGAGAAGGAAGTGCAGGACAAGCTGCTGAACGCCGGTGCCATCGCCCATTTCCAGACCCCGGCGCAGCTGGGCCAGCGCGTGCAGCAGGACTACACCCGCTGGGGCCAGCTGATCCGCGATAAGGGCATTGCCTCCGAGTAACGCCGTCATGAAGACACGCATTACCGAGCTGTTTGGCATAGCGCACCCCATCATCCAGGGCGGCATGCACCATGTCGGCCTGGCGGAGCTGGCTGCGGCGGTCTCCAACGCGGGCGGCCTGGGGATCATCACCGGCCTCACGCAGCGCACACCCGAGCTGCTGGCGCGCGAGATTGCGCGCTGCCGCGCCATGACCGACAAGCCCTTCGGCGTCAACCTGACCTTTTTGCCATCGGTGAACCCGCCCGACTACCCCGGCTACGTGAAAGCCATCATCGACGGCGGCGTGAAAGTGGTGGAAACGGCGGGCAACAACCCGCAAAAGTGGCTGCCCGCCCTCAAGGACGCCGGTATCAAGGTCATCCACAAGTGCACCTCGGTGCGCCACGCACTCAAGGCCGAGGCCATTGGCTGCGACGCCATCAGCGTCGATGGCTTTGAATGCGGCGGCCATCCGGGCGAGGACGATGTGCCCAACTTCATCCTGCTGCCGCGTGCGGCAGAGGCGTTGAAGATTCCCTTTGTCGCCTCGGGCGGCATGGCCGATGGCCGCTCGCTGGTGGCCGCGCTCGCGCTGGGCGCCGAGGGCATCAACATGGGCACGCGCTTCATTGCCACGCAAGAGGCGCCCGTGCACGACAACGTCAAGCGCGCCATTGTGGCGGCCAGCGAGCTCGACACCCGCCTGGTCATGCGCCCGCTGCGCAATACCGAGCGTGTGTTGACCAATGGTGCCGCCGAGCGCCTGCTGCAAAAAGAGCGCGAACTGGGCGCGGCCATCACCTTCGCGGACATTGCGCCCGAGGTGGCGGGTGTCTATCCGCGCATCATGCAGGATGGCGACATGGAGGCGGGCGTCTGGTCGTGCGGCATGGTGGCTGGCTTGATTCACGATGTGCCCACCGTGCAGCAATTGATCGACTCCATCATGGCCCAGGCCGATACGCTCATCAGCGAACGGCTGGCCGGGCTGTTGCGCCCGACGGCCTAGCCCGTTTATTTCTGGAACCCCCCAAGGAAAGATCCCCATGAAAATTCTTGTCCCTGTCAAACGCGTGGTGGACTACAACGTGAAAGTCCGCGTCAAATCGGACGGCAGCGGTGTGGACACAGCCAACGTCAAGATGAGCATGAACCCCTTTGACGAAATCGCCGTCGAAGAAGCCGTGCGCCTGAAAGAAAAAGGCCTGGTGACCGAAGTCATCGCGGTGAGCTGCGGCGTGGCCCAGTGCCAGGAAACCCTGCGCACCGCCATGGCCATTGGTGCCGACCGCGCCATCCTGGTGGAAACCGACGCCGACCTGCAGCCGCTGGCCGTGGCCAAGCTCTTGAAGGCGCTGATCGACAAGGAGCAGCCATCGCTCGTGATCCTGGGCAAACAAGCCATCGACGACGACGCCAACCAGACCGGCCAGA
>NZ_QOZT01000003.1:0-99877 GCF_003345135.1 Acidovorax sp. BoFeN1 | reverse complement strand
GAGCAGCAGCGTCTGCCCGTTGCGGATGACGTGCGAGCACAGGGCATCTGCATCCAGTGGGCGGGTTGCGGGGGGCGGATGGCGCTCGTTCACGTGGTACGGAAAGCTGACCGTGTCGGTCAGGTGGTCGTGCAGCGCCACAGAGAAATTGGAGGCAGGCAGCAGCGTGCCGATGGTTTGGTGGATGTGCGCAAACAGCGAAACCAGGTCTTCTGCCGCCTGCGCGGCCTCCGAGATGGAATAGATGGCCGCCTGCAGCGATTCGGTGTGCTTGCGTTCGGTGATGTCGTGTGCCACCGCCAGGCGCACCTGCTGGTCGTCTACCCAGCGTGCCGTCCAGCGGATATGGACGATCTGCCCATCCTTGCGCACATAGCGGTTCTCGAAATGCAGCTGGAGCTGGCCTTCGGTCACGCGTTCTGCCTGGCTCTGGGTGGCGGCGAGATCTTCCGGGTGCACCATGTCCAGCATGCGCCTGCCAATGACCTCTTCGGGGGCATAGCCAAAGATTCGCTCGAATGCCGGACTGACATACACGATGGAACTGTCGGCCTTGACGATGCACACGGCGTCGAGGAGCAGGTCCACGACGTTCGGGGGGGCAAGGGTCTTCATCGCAGAGAAAGAAAATTCCGGCAGACCGGATGAAAAGCAGGCATGGGGCGCTGTGGGATGCGAGTGACGGCCCCATTGTGCCTGCGCACGAATGGGCGTGGGGTTGCCATATGGGGTGTGCAGGCAATGCCTTGTGCGTTGCTTTGTGCCACTGCAGCAAGGGCGGGCCAGAAATTGCCGCTATTCTCGGGGCCGGTTTCCTTGGTTTTTTTGGCGCTCCATCACCTGGCTGTCACACTGCAACGCTTCAAATTTTGATGGTATTCACCGGTAACCCGCTCCGCCACCGGCATTGGTTGCTCGGTTTTGCCGTTGCCATTGCGGGGCTTTTGACAACATTGTGGCTGGCACAGCAGCAGGCGCGGTCGGTGGCAACGATCTCCGAGGCCCGTTTTCTGCAGGAAGCGCGGGCATTTTCGGACGCCTTGGCCCAGCGCATGGCCACACACACCGAAATCGTCAATGGCCTGCGCAGCCTGTTCATGGTCAACCCCGTGCTCAGCCGCGCCGAGTTTGAGCGTGCCGCCCGCGAACTGGATGTGCGCCAGCGCTACCCCGGGGTGCGCAACCTTGCGTTTACCCGCTATGTGACGGCCGAACAGCGCGCGGCGTTCGAGGCGCGCGTGCGGGCCGACACGTCGGTCAACCCGCAGGGGCTGCCTGACTTTGCCATTCACCCCGCGGGCGCGCGCCCCGAGTATTTTGTGGTTGAGTACCTCTGGCCTGAAGAGGGAAGTAGGGGCCTGCTGGGCCTGGACATCAGTGTCCAGCCCGCCAATCTAGAGGCCATGCACTACAGCCGCGACACCGGTAAAACCGTGGTGTCCGCGCCGTTCGAATTGCTGCAAGAAAAAGACCATCGCACGGCCTTTGTGCTGCGGGCGCCCGTATTTGGCGCGGCCCAGCCGGGCGGGACACCGCCTTTTGTGGGCGCGGTGGCCTCCACCATCCGGGTGCATGACCTGATGGGAAGCCTGCGCACGCTCGGTTATATGGATGGCATCGCCGTGTCGATCGCCGACCGTGGCGCGGTGCATGCTCCGGCCGATGGCGAGGCCGGTGCCCTGGACGGTGGTGGCGACAACGACCAAAAGGGGCTTCCCCTGCTGGCGCTGACAGGTGTGCCACTGGCCTCGGCAACGCTGCACGAGGTGGATATCCAGGTGCACGACCGCCGCTGGCGCCTGAGCTTCTTTCCCGCCAAGGACTACCTCTCGCCCTCCGAGCGGCGCCTGCCGGCGCTGGTCGCCCTGACGGGGACGCTTTTTTCAGCGCTGCTGGCGGCACTGGTGGTGTTGCTGGGGCGCCAGCGTGCGCTGGCCCTGGCGCAAGCGCAATCGTCCGACGATGCGCGCCGCCAGAGCGAAGAGCGTCTCAGCGCCGTGTTCCGGCAGGCGGCCGTGGGAATGGCGCAAATCGACACGCAGACCGGGCGGTTTGTCCGCGTCAACCAAAAATATGCGGACATCGTCGGTTACTCGGTGGCGCAGATGTGCCAGACCGATTTTCAGAGCATCAGCCACCCCGCAGACCTGCCAGAGGACCTGGCCCGCCTGGAGCGCCTGAAAGCCGGCGACATATTTGAATACCACATGGAAAAGCGCTATTTCCACCAGGATGGCCACATCCTGTGGGTGGACCTCACCGTGTCTTCGATGTGGGCACCGGGCGAGCCGCCCGACTTTCACATCGCCGTGGTGCAGGACATCACCGAACGCAAGCAGATGGAAGACAGCCTGCGCGGCAGCGAGCTGCGCCTGCGCGGCATTCTGCAGCGCCTGCCGGTGGGCGTGTGCCTGGTGCAGGCAGACGGGCTCATGAAGTTTCGCAACGACCAGTTTGTGCAGATCTGCGGCTATACCGAAGACGACATTCCCAGGGGCGAAGACTGGTGGCCCACGGTGTACCCCGACGTGCAATACCGCGAGCAAGCCCGCACTACCTGGATGGCAGCGCGCGCCAAGGCCATCGAAGGCGACGGCACCATTGCCTCGGGTGAATACACCATCCACTGCAAGGACGGCCAGCAGCGCACCGTGGAAATTGCCGGTGTCATCGTGGACGGCGGCCACCTTTTCACCCTGGTGGATCTCAGCCAGCGCAAGGCCGACGAAGAGGAAATCCGCTATCTGGCCTTCTACGACCCGCTCACCCACCTGCCCAATCGCCGCCTGCTGCGGGACCGGCTGCAGCAGGCGCTGGCCACCAGCGCCCGGCGCCAGCGCAGTGGCGCCTTGCTGCTGCTGGACCTCGACAACTTCAAGACCCTCAACGAAACCCGGGGCCACGAGCGGGGCGATGCGCTGCTGCTGCAGGTAGCCCAGCGGCTGCGCGACTGCGTGCATGAGGACGACACGGTGGCCCGCCAGGGCGGCGATGAATTTGTGGTGGTGCTGGAAGACCTGGGCGACAACCCCGAAGAGGCGGCCGCGCGCAGCGAGGAAACCGGCCAGAAGATCCTGTCGGCCTTGCGCGCGCCCTACGAGGTGGATGGCGAGGCCCACCACAGCTCGCTGAGCATGGGCATCACCGTATTCAGCGGCCTGCGCGAAACCGTGGACGAGCTGCTCCAGCGCACCGACCTGGCCCTGTACCAGGCCAAGTCGGCGGGGCGCGACACCTTGCGTTTTTACGACCCGCAGATGCAGGCCGCCGTGAGCGCGCGGGCCGCCATGGAGCTGGACATGCGCGCGGGGCTGGCCCAGAGCCAGTTCGAGCTGTATTACCAGCCGCAGATCGAGCATGGCCGCATCACCGGCGCCGAGGCGCTGCTGCGCTGGCGCCACCCAAGCAACGGCTTTATCTCGCCGGCCCAGTTCATTCCGCTGGCCGAAGAGTCGGGCCTGATCCTGCCGCTGGGTGAATGGGTGCTCAAGTCGGCCTGCCAGCGCCTGGCGCTGTGGGCGCAGCAGCCCGGCCTGGCCGCGCTGAGCCTGGCCGTCAATGTGAGCCCGCGCCAGTTTCACCAGGCCGGTTTCGTGCCCCAGGTGCTGGCGGCGCTGGCGGGCGCGGGTGCCGACGGGCACCGCCTCAAGCTCGAATTGACCGAAGGGCTGTTGCTGGAGGATGTAGAGGACACCATCGAGAAGATGGGCCAGCTGCGCGCTTACGGGCTGGGGTTTTCGCTGGACGACTTTGGCACGGGGTATTCATCGCTGGCCTACCTCAAGCGCCTGCCGCTTGACCAGCTCAAGATCGACCAGAGCTTTGTGCGCGACGTGCTTACCGACCCCAACGACGCGGCCATTGCCCGCACCGTGGTGGCGCTGGCCACCAGCCTGGGCCTGCGCGTGATCGCCGAGGGGGTGGAAACCGAGGCGCAGCGCGAGTTTCTGGCCCGCAACCATTGCCACGCCTGGCAGGGTTATCTGCTGAGCCCGCCCGTGCCCGTGGCCGAGTTTGAAGCGCTGGTGCAGCGCACCAACACTGCCCACTGATGGCGAGGAGGCCGCTGGGCCTGCGCCCGCCGCAGCCCGAGCGCAGGCAAATCAGCGCCGGGGGCTGCGCGATGCAGCATCTGTTTATCAATTTTGATAGCTGCTAGCGCTTGCTGAATAAGCGCTAGAGGCCATTTTTACCCAATATTCCACAGAGGGGCTGCGCCGGTACCCGGCAGGTGGCCCACGGGCCAGGGAGCGGCCGGTCGGCGCGGTATCATTCCGGTCCGGTTCCAGCCTGCGGGTTTTCCCCGTGGATGCGTGCGGCCCCGGTTATTCCCTGGCTACTTCCTCTTATTTGCCTTCACCTCTGACCCGTGCGTCTTACCTCGATCAAGCTTTCCGGCTTCAAGTCGTTCGCTGAGCCCACCAATTTCATGCTGCCCGGGCAACTGGTCGGCGTGGTGGGCCCGAACGGCTGCGGCAAGTCCAACATCATGGACGCCGTGCGCTGGGTGCTGGGCGAGAGCAAGGCCAGCGAGCTGCGCGGCGAGTCGATGCAGGACGTGATCTTCAGCGGCACCACCACCCGCAAGCAGGCCAGCCGCGCCAGCGTGGAGCTGGTTTTCGACAACTCCGACCACCGAGCGGGTGGCCAGTGGGGCCAGTATGGCGAGGTGGCGGTGCGCCGCGTGCTCACGCGCGACGGCACCAGCAGCTATTACCTGAACAACCAGCCCGTGCGCCGCCGCGACGTGCAGGACGTGTTTCTGGGCACGGGCCTGGGCCCACGCGCCTACGCCATCATTGGACAGGGCACCATCAGCCGCATCATTGAAAGCCGCCCCGAAGAACTGCGCCTGTTCCTCGAAGAAGCCGCCGGTGTCTCCAAATACAAAGAGCGCCGCCGCGAGACTGAAAACCGCCTGTCAGACACGCGCGAGAACCTCACCCGCGTAGAAGACATCCTGCGCGAGCTCAACGCCAACCTCGAAAAGCTCGAAAAACAGGCCGAGGTGGCCGCCAGATACAACACGCTGCAGGCCGACGCCACGCTCAAGCAGCACCAGCAGTGGTTTCTGAAGCGCGCCGACGCTGAGGAGCAGCAGGCCAAGGTGCGCCTCGATGGCCTGCAGGCCGTGAACGACCTCGAATCGCGCATGGCCGACCTGCGCGCGGTGGAATCCGACCTCGAAACCATCCGCCAGGCCCATTACGCCGCTGGCGACCAGGTCAACCAGGCCCAGGGCAAGCTCTACGAAGCCACGGCCGAGGTCGGCAAGCTCGAAGCCGAGATCCGCTACGTGGTGGAAGGCCGCCAGCGCGTGGAGCAGCGCCTGGTCACGCTGGCCGAGCAGATCACCCAGTGGCAGACCCGCAAGGAAGAGGCCGATATCGAGCTGGAAAACCTGGCCGGTGCCGGGGTGGATGCCGAAGAGCGCGCCGAGATGCTGGCCGCCCAGGTCGAAGAGCAGGCCATGCAAATGCCTGATCTGGAAGAAGCCCTGCGCCAGGCCCAAAGCCGCACGGCAGAGCAGCGCAGCAGCGTGGTGCAGGTGCAGCAACAAATTGGCGTGCTGGCCGCCGAGCAGCGCAGTTTTGACGAGCAAAGCCGCCAGCTCGATGCCCGCTTCGAGCGCCTGCGCACCGACCGCAACGCGCTGGCCGCACCCGATGAAGCCCGCCTGAACAACCTGCGCGAGCAGCTTGAAGAAGCGCAAGAAATTGCCGAAACCACCGAGGCCCGCCTGCACGAGCTGCAGGAATCGGTGCCCCAGCTCGACGACGACCGCCGCGCCCGCCAGCAGGCCGTCAACAGCGAGAGCGCGCGCCAGGCCGACCTGTCGGCCCGCATGGAGGCGCTCAAGGCGCTGCAGGAAAAGGTCAAGACCGACGGCAAGCTGCGTCCCTGGCTCGCCAAGCATGGCCTCGATGGCCTGCAAGGCCTGTGGAGCCGCATCCACATCGAGCCCGGCTGGGAAAACGCCCTGGAAGCCGCACTGCGCGAGCGCCTGGGCGCGCTCGAAGTAGGGCGCCTGGAGATGGTGCGCGGCTTCCTGGGCTCTGGCGGCAACGACGCACCGCCCGCGCGCCTGGCCTTCTACAGCGCCCCCGCTGCGGGACACCCTGAAACATCGTCACCCCACGCCCGCCTGTCGGACCTGCTGCGCCTTCAGGATGCCGGCCTGCGCGCCGTGTTGATTGACTGGTTGCAGGGCTGCTATACCGCGCCCACGCTCGATGACGCGCTCGCCCGCCGCAGCACGCTGCAGCCTGGCGAAGTGGTGTTTGTGCCCACAGGCCACGCCGTCAGCGCCCACAGCGTGAGTTTTTACGCACAAGACTCCGAACAATCCGGCCTGCTCGCTCGCGCGCAGGAGATCGAGCACCTCGAAAAAGAGCTGCGCGCCCAGGCCCTGATCGCCGACGAATCGCGCACCGCCCTGGTCCGTGCAGAGTCTGCCTACGCCGACGCCTCGCAGCGCCTGGTGGCAGCA
The DNA here is from genome assembly GCF_003345135.1 of Acidovorax sp. BoFeN1. Lineage (NCBI taxonomy): Bacteria > Pseudomonadati > Pseudomonadota > Betaproteobacteria > Burkholderiales > Comamonadaceae > Acidovorax > Acidovorax sp. BoFeN1. The sequence continues at coordinate 93,387 of NZ_QOZT01000003.1, read as the reverse complement.
CGACGCGAAGCGACCGAAACGCAAAGCCGCGCCCATGAGCTGCAGGTGGAAACCCTGCGCCTCACCCAACTGGCCGAGCAGACCCGCGCGCGCAGCGAGCAAATCGACGCCGACCTGGCCGAGGTGGAGGCGCAGCTGGCCGACCTGCAGGAGCGCCGCGTGGCCGCTGAGGCACGCTTTGAAGAACTCGACATGCAGCTGGCCGACAGCCAGGAGCGCGAGGCCCAACTGGGCGACCGCGTGATCGAAGCCGAGCGCAAGCTCACCGCCTGCCGCGAGCAGCAGCGCACGCTGGAGCGCCAGGCGCAAGAGGCCACGTTCTCGCAGCGCAGTCTGGAGGCACGCCGGGGCGAGCTGTCTCGCTCCATCGAAACCGCCACCCAGCAGGCCACCGCACTGGCTGACGAACAACAGCGTGCTCGCGACGAGCTGGCCCGCCTGTCCGACGCTGCGGCGCAGGGCGGCCTGCAGCAGGCGCTGGAGGCGAAGATGGAGCGCGAGAAGGCCCTGGGTGCCCAGCGCAGCGAATACGACGACCTCACCGCCAAGCTGCGCGCCAGCGACGAGCGCCGCATGCAGCTCGAACGCGCGCTCGACCCGCTGCGCGCCCGCATCACCGAGTTCCAGCTCAAGGAACAGGCAGCGCGCCTGGGCCTGGAGCAATACACCACGCTGCTCACCGACGCCCAGGCCGACCTCGAAGCCGTGGCCCAGTCGATCGCCGACGGCAATGTGCGCGTGGGTGGCCTGCAGGCCGAAATCGACCGCCTGCACCGCGAGATTGCCGCCCTGGGCGCCGTCAACCTGGCCGCACTGGATGAACTCAAGCTCGCCAGCGAGCGCAAGGTGTTCCTCGATGCGCAAACCGCCGACCTGACCGAGGCCATGAACACGCTCGAAGACGCGATCCGCAAGATCGACGGCGAGACGCGCCAGCTGCTCTCGGGCACCTTCGATACCGTCAACGCGCACTTTGGCCGCATGTTCCCCGAGCTGTTCGGCGGCGGGCAGGCCAAGCTCATCATCACCGGCGATGAAATCCTCGATTCCGGCGTGCAGGTGATGGCGCAGCCGCCGGGCAAGAAGAACCAGACCATTCACCTGCTGTCGGGCGGCGAGAAGGCGCTCACGGCGATTGCGCTGGTGTTTGCCATCTTCCAGCTCAACCCCGCGCCGTTCTGCCTGCTGGACGAAGTGGACGCACCGCTGGACGACGCAAACACCGAGCGCTATGCCAAGCTGGTCTCCAGCATGAGCAAGAGCACGCAGTTTTTGTTCATCAGCCACAACAAGATCGCGATGGAAATGGCCGAGCAACTGATCGGCGTGACCATGCAGGAGCAGGGCGTCTCGCGCATCGTGGCGGTCGATATGGAGTCTGCCTTGTCGATGGCGGAACTATGAGCACCCCTGAGTCGCTTCGCGCCTTCCCCTCAAGGGGACGACGCCCTCGCTGCGGGGCGGCCCTTGTTCGGCGTCCCTGGCATGGGCCGCGCCAGTTTCAAGCGCGGCTGGGCGTGTGCAACGCAACGGATAGCCAAGAATATTTTTTATGAGCACATTGCAACTGAGTCTGGCCATCATCGGCGGCCTGGTGCTGGCCCTGATCGTGGCCTACAACACCTGGACCTCGCGCCGCAACGCGCCCAAGCGCGCCGTGCCGCAAGAGCCCGAGCGCACTGCCGAGCCCGCGCTGCGCCAGGAGCCGGCGTTCGATACCGATGTAGCCGAGCCCGTGGATGGCGGAGCCTTTCACGGCCTGGACCGCGGCCCCGAGCCCGCCAGCCACACGGTGGATGCCGACGATGCCATGGAGCTGCCCGTGCCGCCCTTGCTGCACGAGCGCCGTCTGGGGCTGGACCCGCTGATCGACATCATCGCCACGCTGCAGCCCGAGCAATCGGTGTCGGGCGACGCCGCACTGGCGGCGCTGCCGCCCACGCGCCGCGCGGGCAGCAAGCCCTTTGCCATCGAGGGTTTCAACGAGGTGACGCAGCAGTGGGAGACCCCCGCGCCCGGCCAGCGCTACCAAAGCTTTCAGGCCGGCGTGCAGTTGGCCAACCGCACGGGCGCGCTCAACGAGATCGAGTTTTCGGAGTTTGTGGTCAAGGCCCAGGCGTTTGCCGACGCCATCAATGCGGCGCCCGATTTTCCCGACATGCTGCAGGAAGTGGCCCGCGCCCGCGAACTCGATCAGTTCGCCAGCGACCACGATGCGCAACTGTCTTTCATGCTGCGCGCCCGCCATGCGGCCTGGAGCCCCGGCTACGTGCAGCAAAATGCCGCGCGCGTGGGCTTTGTGGTGGGCGCCATGCCCGGCAGGCTGGTGCTGCCCGCCAGTGCCCCGGGCCTGCCGCCCGTGTTGACGCTGGGCTACGACACGCAGGCCGCGTTGGCCGAAGACCCCGACCAGTCCGCCATCCGCGACATCACCCTGAGCCTGGATGTCGCCCAGGTGCACCGCAGCGAGCAACCCTTTGCCCGCCTGCGCGAGGTGGCCGCCGCCCTGTGCGAGGCCATGGACGGCGTGCTGTGCGACCAAAACGGCACCCCGCTGCCCGCCATGGCCATGGACCCGATTGCCGCCGACCTGGAACTGCTCTATGACCAGCTCGACCAGCGCGAACTGTCGGCTGGTTCGGTGCTGGCGCGGCGTCTCTTTAGCTGAGCCGTTGTGCGGTCATGACCGAGAATTTTGACCTGTTTTCGGCCCCGGAGCCCGTGGATAAAGCGCAGGCAGCTATCAAAATAAAAGCACTGCGCGACCAGATCAACCACTGGGCACACCAGTATTACGTGCAGGACGCGCCCACCGTGCCCGACGCCGAGTACGACCGCGCCTACCGCGAACTGCAGGCGCTGGAGGCCGCGCACCCCGGGCTCATCACCCCCGACTCGCCCACGCAGCGCGTGATTGGTGCGGTGATGGACGGCCTGGCGCCCGTGCGCCATGCGGTGCCCATGCTCAGCATCCACACCGAAACCGACACCGAGGCCAGCGGCGCGCAGGCATTTGACGCCCGCGTGCGCCGCGAGTTGGGTCTGTCGGATGCCGACCCCGCCATCGAATACGTGGCCGAGCCCAAGTTTGATGGCCTGGCCATGAGCCTGCGCTTTGAAAAAGGACGCTTGGTGCAGGCCGCCACGCGCGGTGATGGCGAGGTGGGTGAGGACGTGACGCACAACGTCCGAACCATCCGGCAAATCCCTTTGACCTTGCCAGAAGGCGTACCCCCGTTGCTCGAAGTGCGCGGCGAGGTCTACATGCGCCGCGCCGACTTCGACGCGCTCAACGAGCGCCAGCGCGAGCAGGGCGGCAAGACCTTTGTGAACCCGCGCAACGCCGCTGCGGGGGCCGTGCGCCAACTCGACTCGGGCATTACCGCCCAGCGCCCCCTGAGCTTTTTCGCCTACGGCCTGGGCGCCATCACCCCGCCTGCCGAGGGCGGGCCGGTGTTTCGCACCCATTACGAGATGCTGCAGACGCTGAAATCTTGGGGTTTTCCGGTCGCAGCCCAGGTGCAGATTGCGGTGGGTGCTTCTGAATTGGTAGCGTTTCACCAGCAGGTGGGTGCCAGCCGCGATGCGCTGCCCTACGACATTGATGGTGTGGTCTACAAGGTCAATTCGCTGCAGCTGCAGCGCGATCTGGGCTTCAAGACCCGCGAGCCGCGCTGGGCCGTGGCGCACAAATACCCTGCGCAAGAGATGGCCACGCGCATCGAGGGCATCGACGTGCAGGTGGGCCGCACCGGCAAGCTCACGCCGGTGGCGCGGCTGGCGCCGGTGTTTGTGGGCGGCGTCACCGTCACCAACGCCACGCTGCACAACCTGTTCGAGATCCGCAAGAAGGGCGTGCGCGTGGGCGACCAGGTGATCGTGCGCCGCGCGGGCGACGTGATTCCGGAGGTGGTGGGCGTGATGCCCCCCGAGGGGGCTGGACTCGCCTTGGGGCGGCCCGGCGGAATTGCCGTGCCCGGCCACCGCACCGTTTACGTGCCCAACTTCAAAATGCCCAAAACCTGCCCCGTGTGCGGCAGCGATGTGGTGCGCGAGAAGGGCGAAGCCAACCACCGCTGCACCGGCGGCCTGTTCTGCCCGGCGCAGCGCAAGGAGGCCATCCTGCACTTTGCCGCGCGCCGTGCCATGGACATCGAGGGCCTGGGCGACAAGCTGGTGGACCAGCTCGTGGATGCCAACGTGATCCGCACGCTGCCCGACCTGTATCGGCTGGGCCTCACATCCCTCATCGCGCTGGATCGCATGGCCGAAAAGTCGGCGCAAAACGTGCTGGCCGCGCTCGAAAAATCCAAGCAGACCACCTTGCCGCGTTTTCTGTTCGGCCTGGGGCTGCGCCATGTGGGCGAGGCCACGGCCAAAGACCTGGCAAGGCACTTTGGCACGCTGGACGCCATCATGGATGCGAGCGTCGAGCAGCTGCTGCAGGTGCCCGATGTGGGCCCCGTGGTGGCGCAAAGCCTGCACACGTTCTTTCAGCAACCGCACAACCGTGAGGTGGTGGAGCAGCTGCGCGCCTGTGGCGTGACCTGGCCCGAAGGCGCCCCGGCAGAGCGCGCGCCCCAGGTGCTGGCGGGCAAAACCGTGGTGCTGACCGGCACCTTGCCCACCCTGAGCCGCGACGCTGCCAAAGACATGCTCGAAGCCGCCGGTGCCAAGGTGGCCGGCTCGGTCAGCAAAAAAACCAGCTATGTGGTGGCTGGCGAAGACGCGGGCAGCAAGCTGGCCAGAGCGCAGGAACTGGGCGTGCCCGTGCTGGACGAGGCGGGCATGCTGGCCCTGCTGCAGCACGCGGGCGGAACCCCCGCCGCAGAAGGGGCCTGATGGCGTTGTCGCGGCGCGCACCCCGGCTGGGGCTGGCACTGGGCAGCGGCTCGGCGCGTGGCTGGGCGCATATCGGCGTGCTGCAGGTGCTCGACGAGGAGGGCGTGCGCCCCGACATCGTTTGCGGCTCATCGATTGGCGCGCTGGTGGGGGCCGCCTACGCGGCGGGCGAGCTGGCGCGTTTTGCCGACTGGGTGCAGGGCCTGGGCATGCGCGATGTATTCGGCTTCATGGACTTCAACCTCACGGGCGGCATGCTCAAGGGCGAAAAACTGATTGCCTTCTGGCGCCGCAATTTCGCGGACTTTGATATCGAATCGTCGCCCATGCTTTTTGGGGCTGTGGCCACCGATCTGCATTCGGGCGCAGAAGTGTGGCTGCGCCATGGCTCCATCGCCGACGCGGTGCGTGCCTCGATTGCGCTGCCGGGCCTGTTCACGCCCGTGGCGCGGGCAGACGGGAGGCTGCTGGTGGATGGCGGCATCGTCAACCCCGTGCCCACGTCGCTGGCGCGCGCCATGGGGGCGGACATCGTGATTGGTGTAGACCTGAACTCCGACATCCTGCACCGCCACATGCAGCCGCTGGCCGTGGTGCAGACGCCTGCACCAGATTCCGACGCGGTGCCCGAGCCCGAGCCACCCAAGAGCAGCGGCTGGATGCAGCGCCTCACACCCTGGCGCGCCGACGAGCCCGCAGCGGCTGATGTGCAGCGGGTGCCGTCAATGCTGGACGTGGTGATGACCAGCGTTGCCATCATGCAGATGCGCATCACCCGCAGCCGCATGGCCGGCGATCCGCCCGAGGTGGTGGTGGCGCCTGCGCTGGCCAACCTGGGGCTGCTGGATTTTCATCGCGCCAGCGAGGCCATCGAAGAAGGCCGCCGCGCCGCCAAGGCCAGCATGCCGCAACTGCGGCGCTTCATGGGTTAATGCTCCTATATTAATAGCGTGTACCGCTTGATACATAAGCGCTAGCGGCGCTTTTATACTGTTCTCATGTCGCTTTTTGAATCCCTTTCAGTGCGCTGGGTTGCGCTGCGCTCCGCGCTGGCCCGCCTGGTGCGCCGGCCCGAACGGCTGCTGTCGCTGCACAGCCTGGTGTGGCTGCTCGCCGCCTTGCCGCTGGCACTGCTGCTGTATGCGGTGGCGCTGGTTCCCTTCACCCCGGGCATTGGCGATATCCGCAAGGCCAAGACCGAGCAGCCCGCGCAGCTCATGTCGGCCGATGGCAAGCTGCTGGCCGAATACCGCTGGGCCAACCGCGAGTGGGTGGCGCTTGACCAGATTTCACCGAACGTGGTGAACGCGCTCATCGCCACCGAAGACCACCGTTTCTACAGCCACTGGGGGCTGGACTGGCGGCGCACGGCGTCGTCGGTGGTGCTCACGCTGCGCGGCGACCCGCAGGGCGGCTCGACCATCACGCAGCAGCTGGCGCGCAATCTGTTTCCCGAGGAAATCGGCCGCTCGCGCACCCTCACGCGCAAGCTCAAGGAGGCGATCACGGCGCTGAAGATCGAGGCGACGTACTCCAAGGATGAGATTCTGGAGACCTACCTCAACACCGTGCCGTTTCTCTACAACGCGTTCGGCATCGAGATGGCCGCGCGCACGTATTTCGACAAATCCGCCGACAAGCTCAATGTGCTGGAGAGCGCCACGCTGATCGGCATGCTCAAGGGCACGGCCTACTACAACCCGGTGCTTAACCCCGAGCGCGCCCTGGCGCGGCGCAACACGGTGCTGTCGCAGATGCTCAAGCGCGGCAAGCTGGAGCAAAAGCAGTTCGAAGCCCTGCAAAAGCGCCCGCTGCGCGTCAACTTCGAGCGCCAGACCGAGGTCATGGGCCCCGCGCCGCACTTCGCGATGCAGTTGCGCAAGCAGCTGATCGACTGGGCCGATGCCAATGGCTACAACCTGTATGCCGACGGGCTGGTGATTCGCTCCACCATTGATTCGCGCCTGCAAAACTATGCCAACCAGGCGGTGGCACGCCAGGGGCGCCAGCTGCAGGACGTGGCCGACAAGGCGTGGGCCCGCCGCGATGGCTGGGGCCCTGGCAACGAGCTGGTGCAGGCGCTGGTGCGCGAAAGCACCGAATACCGCGCCGCGCAGGAGAAGGGCACGCCGCCCGATGAAGCGCTGCACGCCCTGCTGGCCGATGACCGGTTCATGCAAAAGCTGCGCCTTGAAAAAACGCGCGTGCAGGCGGGTTTTCTGGCGCAGGACCCGGTTACCGGCCATGTGCTGGCGTGGGTGGGCAGCCGTGACTTTGGCATTGACCCGTACGACCATGTGGCGGCCGCGCGCCGCCAGCCAGGCTCCACGTTCAAGCCCTTTGTGTACGGGGCCGCTTTTGCCCAGGGGGCGTCGCCCACCGATGCGCTCATGGACTCGGCCGTTGAAATCCCGCTGGGGGGTGGCCGCGTGTGGCGGCCCACCGACGGCCGCGCGCCCAGCGAGGAACCCATGACACTGGCCGATGGCCTTGCTTACTCAAAAAACACCATCACCGCGCAGCTGATGCAGCAGGTGGGCCCCGCCCGCGTGGCCGAGGTGGCGCGCGCCCTGGGCGTGCGGCAGTCCCCGCTCGAAGAAGTGCCCTCGCTGGCGCTGGGCACGAGCCCTGTCACCTTGAAGGAAATGGTCACCGCCTACAGCAGCATCGTGAACCTGGGCCGCTACGTCGAGCCTGTGCTCATCACCCGCATCGAAGACAAAAACGGCAAGGTGCTGGAGACGTTTGCCCCATCCACGCCCGAGCCCGTTTTTGACGCCCGTGCCGCCCAGACCCTGCGCAACACCATGCGCGGCGGGGTCGACCGGGGCACGGCCACGGCGATCCGATCACGCTACGGCATCCAGGCCGATGTGGCAGGCAAAACCGGCACTACCCAGGACAACACCGATGGCTGGTTCATCCTGATGAGCGCCCGCGTGGTGGCGGGCGCGTGGGCGGGCTTCAACGACGGCCGCATCACGCTGCGCAGCGACTACTGGGGGCAGGGTGCACGCAGCGCATTGCCGATAGTGGGCGAGTTCGTGCAACAGGGGCTGCGCGCCAAGGTGATCAATGGCAACGAACGGTTTGTGGATGAGTTTGCGCCGATTGAGCCACCGCCACCGCAAGATGCACCGCTGGACACCATGCGCGACTGGATTCGCGGGCTGTTTGGCGGCGGTGAGCCTGCGTCTGCGCCACCAGCGCTCCCACCGGGCGCCTTGCCCCGGGTGACCACCGACGATGCGCCCGCCTTGCCCGCCAAGCCGATGCCCACGCCCAAGCCACGCGTTCCGTCCACGCCGGTCATGCCTTCACAGGAGTGGACAGGAGCGTGAGCTGCGGCGCGGTGTGCAAACACTGCGGGGCATGCAATGTCGATGCCACCCATGGAGCCCATGACCCGCACCTCGCTTTCGATGAAAGGCGGGCTCTCGTGGTCTTACCGCCCGGGCGTGACTGGCCGTTCCGAGCCCCTGGCACAGAGCGGCATTCGGGCGCCCGGGTACGTGCCAACATATGGGCGTGCGCAGCACCGGTGCCCGGAATCACATAAATACATGGAACATTCCGGCGGGCCGCGCGTTAAGCCAATGTTCAACCATGGGAATCTTCAGCCACCTCGATGACGAAGCATGCGCCGCGCACGCACAGCGGGGCGACCGCGCGGCGTTTTCCGAGCTGGTGGTGCGGTTTCAGGACCGTATCTACCGCTTTCTGGTGCGGCTTACCCGGTCGCCGGACGACGCACTGGAGCTGACGCAGGAAACGTTCCTGAATGCCTACCAGGCACTGCCGCGCTGGACACCCGACGCCCGGCTGAGCACCTGGCTGTTTCGCATTGCCCGCAACCTGGCTTTTGACTGGCTGCGGCGGGGCAAGCGTGTGGACTTTGTTCCCTGGGACGAAGACGAAGCCGCCAGCCACCCCGACCCCGCGCCGGCACCCGATGCCGTGCTGGAGACGGCGCAGCGCTACCAGGGCCTGGAAAAAGCCCTGGCGCGCCTGCCCCCCGAACACCGCGAGATCCTGCTGCTGCGGGAGATCGAAGAAATGTCCTATGACGACATTGCCGCCGTGCTCAACCTGAACACCGGCACCGTCAAGTCGCGCATTGCACGGGCGCGCGCCGGGTTGCTGGAAAAAATGCCGCACTGAATGGAGACCTTGCCATGACCTGCCCACGACACGCCGACCTGTCCGCCTATGCGGACGACATGGTGCAACCCGCCGAACGCGCCCGCTTCAGCCAGCACATGGCGGGCTGTCCGGTGTGCCAGCACCGGCTTGATGAAATTACCGCGCTGGGCCAGAGCCTGCGCGCCATGCCGTCGCCCCAACTGGGCTTTGATCTGGCTGCGCAACTGAACGATCGGCTGAACGAGCGCCAGCGTGACCGCCAGCGCGCCTCGCACCCGGCGCCCCCCTGGTCCGGCTGGCTGGGCTGGATGCCGGCAGGGCTGGCCGGCGGACTGGCACTGGCGTCGGGCATCTGGCTGGGCGGCCTGCTGCTGGGCGGCGGTGCTGCCATGGCACCGGGTGCCGGTCTGGTGCGGGTGTTTGATCCGGTGCCACCGGGCGGCCTGTGCGCCGCCGCAGAACTTTGCCGTCTTTCGAAAGGAATGCCATGAACCGTCGCAGCGTACCCGCATGGCTTTTGGCCGTGTCGCTGGCCCTGAATGCGGGCATCCTGGTGGCCGCAGCCATGCACCTGTTGCAACCGCAGCCGGGTGTGGATGCCGTGCGCACAAGCCCCGTGAACCTGCCGGATTACCTGGAACTGAGTGCCGAGCAGCGCCAGCGCTGGCAACAGCTCGAACCCGCCTTTCTGCGTGAGGTGGCCGCGAACTGGGCCGAGATCCGGCGCCACCGCGAGGCGCTGGTGCGGCACATTTTTGCCGACCCGCCGCAGCGCGCCGCCATCGACGCAGAGCAGGCCCGCATTGCCGCCTTGCAGGACGTGCAGCAGCAACGCGTGATTGCGCAGTTGCTGGCGGAGCGCGCGCTGCTTGACGAGGGGCAGCGTGCCCGCCTGATGGCCCTGCTGCTCAGCCGCTATGCCCAGGAATCCACGGAAGAGGAACTGCTGCACCGCGATTGAGCGCAGCCGGAGCGGGGCCGCTGGAGGGGTTGCATTAAAAAAGATGCAAAACAGATGGAACATTTGTGGTCGTCCTTCGTTTGAAGCAACAAGGTCCGGCAATTGCCGGCCCTTTTGTTCAACCTACCGGAGTCTTCTCATGAAATCCCCTCTGTACCTTGTGCTCGCCGCCGCCTTGACCCTGCCGTTTGCCACGCTGGCCGCCAGCCCGGCTGGCCATGACCACGATGCGGCCGCACCCCAGAAAATCGAACTCAATGCCGGCAAGAAATGGCACATCGATGCCCCGCTGCGCCAGGGCATGAGCGCCATGCACAAGGCCGTCAACCGCACGCTGCCGCTGGCCCACGCGGGCAAGGCCCAGGCAGCCGACTACGACGCCTTTGGCGCGGAAGTCTCCAAACAGGTCGCGTACATCGTGGAAAACTGCAAGCTTGATCCGAAGGCCGATGCCCAGTTGCACATCGTGATCGGCGAGATCCTGGGCGGCGTGGATGCCGCACAAGGCAAGGAAGGCGACAAGGCGCGCGCTGCCGGGGTGGTGAAGATTGCCCAGGCGCTCAACACCTACGGCCGCCATTTCGATCACTCCGGCTGGAAATCCATCCCGATGCCCCATTGATCGACCATCGAATGAGCGCCTGAGCGCCTCGTTGCCCTGGCGGGGTCCGGGGCAAGCGGCTATTCCACGTCGATGCAGTGCAGCCCGAAGCTGCCACGGCGCCGGTCCGCAAAGTAGGCTTCCAGCGTTTCTTTGACGGTGCGAAACGCCAGCTCGTCCCATGGCACCTCGGCTTCGGTGAACAGCCGCGCCTCGATGGTTTCATAGCCGGGGTTGAACTGGTCGCTGAGCAGCCGGGCGCGGTAAAACAGGTGCACCTGGCCTACGCGGCGCACGTTCAGCAGGCTGAACAGCGGGCCCATCTCGATCTGGGCGCCGGCTTCCTCGTCGGTTTCGCGGGCTGCGCCCTGGGCCGTGGTTTCATCGAGCTCCATGAACCCGGCGGGCAGCGTCCACTTGCCCCAGCGCGGCTCGATGTTGCGCTTGCACAGCAGCACCCGGCCGTCGGTGAACTCGGGCACGGTGCCCACCACGTTCAGCGGGTTTTCGTAGTGAACGGTGTGGCAGGCGGGGCACACGGCGCGCTGCTTGGTGTCGCCGTCGTCGGGCAGGCGGTAGGCAACGGCCGTGCCGCAGTCGCGGCAGTGTTTGATCGGGCTGCGAAAGGTCATGCCAAAAATATAAGTCAAATAGGCCGCTAGCGCTTATGGTTAAAGCGCAGGCAGCTATTAAAAGTGAAGTGAAGTGAGTTGAAGTGAATGCAGGCGCTGCCTGGGCGGCTACACCACGCTCAGGCGCAGCGGGGTGAGGCCGTCCACGCCGCCTTCCAGTGTGTCGCCGCGCACCACGGCGCCCACGCCTTCGGGGGTGCCGGTGTAGATCAGGTCGCCGGGGGCCAGCTCCCAGGCGGCCGACAGGTGCTCGATGGTTTCGGCAATGTTCCATATGAGCTGGGCCACGGTGCTGCGCTGGCGGTCGGCGCCATTGACCTGCAGCCAGATGGCGGCCTTGGCGATGTCACCCGCCTGATCGATGGGAGTGATGGGGCCAATGGGGGCGCTGGCGTCAAAGCCCTTGCCAATGCACCAGGGGCGGCCCTGTTTCTTCATGTCGTTTTGCAGGTCGCGGCGCGTCATGTCCAGGCCCACGGCATAGCCGTAGATGTGCTGCAGCGCATCGGCCGCCTTGATGTTTTTGCCGCCCTTGCCAATGGCCACCACCAGTTCAATCTCGTGGTGCAGGTTGGCCGTGAGGCTGGGGTAGGGCAGCAGGCCGGTTTCGCCGGCATTGACCACCACGATGGCGTCGGCCGGTTTCATGAAAAAGAACGGCGGCTCGCGGCCGGTGAAGCCCATTTCCTTGGCGTGCTCTTCGTAGTTGCGGCCCACGCAGTAGATGCGGTGCACCGGAAAACGGTCGCCAGAGCCCACAACGGGCACGCTGGTCACGGGCGCGGGAGAAAAAACATAGCTCATGTCAGTCTTTCTGCTTCAAGATGGGTCTTGGTGGTTTGCAATCCACGCGGTCACGGTGTTGCTGCGCCTTGCCGTGCAAATGCAGTCTCTGCGGCTCTGTGCTTGATAGCTTGATACTCACGTTTCTTGCAACACCTTATCAATGGTGCGGGGGCGTTGGCGCGGTGGGCTGTGGTGATACCGTCGCGCTGCGCGCCCTCGCTCTGCTGCAGTGTGCCACGGGGCCGGTGTGTCTGCTGGGGGGAGGCTACACTCGCGCCCATGGCACAGAGCTTCGATTTCTATCAGGCGCCAGGCCACCTTGTCCGGCGCGCACACCAGCGCGCCGTGGCACTTTTCATGGAAGAAACGGCCGGTTTTGACGTGACGCCGGTGCAGTTCGCCATCCTCAATGAATTGATCGACCGGCCCGGCGAAGACCAGGTCACCCTGGCGGCCCGGGTGGCATTTGATGCCGCCACATCGGGATCGGTGATTGGCCGCCTGGAGGCGCGCGGCTGGGTCCGGCGTGTGCCCGACATGCGTGACCGGCGGCGCAAGCTGTTGTGGGTCACCCCCCGCGGGCGAGGCCGCTGCACTGCAGATGCGCGGCGCGGCCCAGCGGGTCCAGGAGCGCCTCATGGCGCCGTTGTCTGACGCTGAAGCGGTGCAGCTCAAGGCCTTGCTGGCCAAGCTGGTGTTCAGCCCGGCAGCAGCTGCCGATGCCCATCTGTCCCGCCAGACCTCTATTGCGCCCCCGCTCTCCAGCCCATGAAGCTTTTCAACTACTTTCGCTCGTCGGCGTCGTTTCGCGTGCGCATCGCGCTGCAGCTCAAGGGGCTTGGCTACGACTACATCCCGGTGCACCTGGTGCGCGGCGAGCACCATGACCCGGCCTACACGGGCCGGGTAGGCGATGCGCTGGTCCCCACCTTGCTGACCGACGACGGCGTGGCGCTGTCGCAGTCCATGGCCATCATCGAATATCTCGATGAAACCCATCCCGCGCCGCCCTTGCTGCCCGCCGAGCCGCTGGCCCGGGCCCAGGTGCGGGCTTTGGCCCAGATGGTGGCGTGCGAAATGCACCCCCCCAACAACCTGCGGGTGCTGAACTATCTGGTGCAAACGCTGAAGGTGGACGAAGCCGGCAAGAACGCCTGGTACAGCCACTGGGCCCGCAGCGGGCTGGAGGCCTTCGAGCGCCAGTTGGTGCTGCTGGCGCAGCAGCGCGCAGCGCAGGGCCTGGCACCGTCCGTGTATTGCTGGGGCGCTGCCCCCACGCTGGCCGACTGCTGCCTGGTGCCGCATGTGTTCAATTGCCAGCGTTTCAATGTCCCTTTGCAAGGCCTGCCGCTGACCATGGCCGCCTTTGCTGCCTGCATGGCGCTGCCCGCATTCCAGCAGGCGCAGCCCTCGGCCTGCCCTGACTACCAGCCATGAACAAGGCATGACCAAGCCATGACCCAGCCCCCCCGCATTCCCCACGACTGGCTGCAGCCGCAATGGCCGGCGCCTGCCGGTGTGCGCGCCCTGTGCACCACGCGGGCGGGCGGTGTCAGCACCGGCCCCTGTGCCAGCCTGAACCTGGGCAGCCATGTGGGCGATGATCCGTCGGCAGTGCAGGCCAATCGGCAGCGGCTGCAGGCGGTGGTGCAGGGCGCCACCCCGGGCGCCCGGGCCGTGTTTCTGAACCAGGTGCACGGCACGGCGGTGGCCACCATCAACCCCGCCACGCCCGACGGCACCGAGGCCGATGCCTGCGTGGCCACGCAGCCGGGCGCGGTCTGCACCATCATGGTGGCCGATTGCCTGCCCGTGCTGCTGGCCCATGGCTCGGGCGCGGTGGTGGGCGCGGCCCACGCGGGCTGGCGCGGGCTGGCCGGAAAAGGCGGGGTGGGTGTTCTGGAGGCGGGTTTTGAGCGTTTTAAGGCTCTAGCCCTTTCTGATAAAGCGCTAGCAGCTATCAAAAATGAAGCAAATGGAATGCTGGCAGCGCACACGATGGCATGGCTGGGGCCCTGCATCGGCCCCACCGCCTTTGAGGTGGGCGCAGAAGTGCGCGAGGCTTTTTGCAGCCATCACCCGGCCGCCTTGGCGTGCTTTGTGCCACTGGGCCAAGGCAAGTTTCTGGCCGATCTGGCGGGGCTGGCGCGTCTGCGGCTGCGCGCGCTGGGCGTTAAGCAGATCTATGGCAACGACAGCACAGCACCCTGGTGCACCGTGGGCAATGCCTCACGGTTCTTTTCGTACCGGCGCGACCAGCTGGCTCTCGGCGGCAGCGGCCGCATGGCCGCCTGCATCTGGCGCGACTGAATCGGCTGTCTCTGCACCTGGCGTTGTTCCCGCAACCGGTGGCTGGGGCGTTTGCCCGTGCGATTGGCTGTGCGTTTGCGCCGCCAGCTTCTCGTCATAAGCGGCCTGCTCGGCCTGATCGCGTGCCCGCAGGGCCCGCTTGCGCGACGGCGTGCCCAGGATATACGCCACGATGCCCATCGGCAGCAGCCCATACAGCACAAACGTGAAGAAAGCGCCCAGCACGCTGCCGGTGCTGCTGGTGGCTTCGGCCACCGCCATCATGAGGGTGACATACAGCCAGGTGATGATTACAAGGTACATGAGCAAAGGAGCAAAAGAGCGAAAAACGCTGGTGAAAGTTGCCTTGCGGCAGCAGGTGGGCAACAATGGTGCCGAGACCCCGTGCGATCGACCAACCATTGAGGAAGCAGCATGAATTCTGAAGCACTCTGGGCTCAAGGCGCCCAGCAATTCCAGCAGATTTTCGGGGATAGCTGGACAAAGGCATTGCAGTCCTTCCAGTCCGCCGACGTGGCGGGCGGCATGCCAGGGGCCGCGCCCCTGCAGTTTTCGTCGACCAAGCTGCAGGCGCTGCAACAGCAATATCTTCACGATGCCAAGGAATTGTGGGCCCAGGGCCTGCAGGCCGCCCCCGAAATCAAAGACCGCCGTTTCACGGGCGAAGGCTGGGCTGCCAACCCGGTGGCCACTTTCTCTGCCGCCGCCTACCTGCTCAACGCCCGCACCCTGATGGGCCTGGCCGACGCGGTGGAGGCCGACGCAAAGACCCGTGCCCGCATCCGCTTTGGCGTAGAGCAATGGATGGCCGCCATGGCGCCCAGCAATTTTTTGGCCTTCAATGCCGAGGCACAGAAGAAAGCCATTGAGACCAAGGGCGAGAGCATTGCCAAAGGCATGCAGAACCTGTTGCACGACATCACCCAGGGCCATGTGTCGATGACCGATGAAAGCCTGTTCGAGGTGGGCCGCAACGTGGCCACCACCGAGGGCGCCGTGGTGTTTGAAAACGAGCTGTTCCAGCTGCTCGAATACAAGCCGCTCACCACCAAGGTGTTCGAGCGCCCGTTTTTGCTGGTGCCGCCGTGCATCAACAAGTTCTACATCCTCGATCTGCAGCCCGAAAACTCGCTGATCCGCTATGCCGTGGAACAGGGCCACCGCACCTTTGTGGTGAGCTGGCGCAATCCCGACGATTCCCTGGCCCACAAAACCTGGGACGACTACGTGGAAGACGGCGTGATGGCCGCCATCGACGTGGTGCAAAACATCACCGGCGCAGAGCAGATCAATGCCCTGGGCTTTTGCGTGGGGGGCACCATCCTGAGCAATGCACTGGCCGTGCTGGCAGCGCGCGGCGATGAGCCCGTGGCCAGTGCCACCTTTTTGACCACGCTGATCGACTTCACCGACACCGGCATCCTGGATGTGTTCATCGACGAAGGGATGGTGAAGTACCGCGAGATGCAGCTGGGCAAAGGCGGCCTCATGAAAGGGCAGGACCTGGCCTCGACCTTCAGCTTCTTGCGCCCCAATGATCTGGTGTGGAACTACGTGGTGGGCAACTACCTCAAGGGCGAAACGCCGCCCCCGTTCGACCTGCTTTACTGGAACAGCGACAGCACCAACCTGCCGGGCCCGTTTTACGCCTGGTACCTGCGCAACTTCTACCTCGAAAACAACCTCGTCAAGCCCGGCCAGCTCACCGTGTGCGGCGAGAAGATGGACCTCGCCAATCTCACGCTGCCGGTTTATATCTATGGCTCGCGCGAAGACCACATCGTGCCCATCAACGCCGCCTACGCGTCCACCCAGGTGCTACCCGGCAAAAAACGCTTTGTGATGGGCGCCTCGGGCCATATCGCCGGGGTCATCAACCCGCCCGCCAAAGGCAAGCGCAGCCACTGGATTCGCGCCGACGGCAAGCTGCCCGCCACCCTCGACCAATGGCTGGAAGGCGCCACGGAGCACTCCGGCAGCTGGTGGACCGACTGGTCCGGCTGGCTCAAGAGCCAGGCCGGCAAGCAGATTGCGGCGCCCAAGGGCTATGGCAAGGGCACCCGGTTCAAGGCCATCGAGCCGGCACCCGGGCGCTATGTCAAGCAAAAGGCATGACTTCAAAGCGCTGAAAATGGCTGCGAGAATCTGAAAGCACCCGCCGGGGCACGAACGCCCCCCCCGCACCGATCCACCTCGAAAGGACTATCCATGGAAGACATCGTCATTGTTTCAGCCGCCCGCACCGCCGTGGGCAAATTTGGTGGCGCACTGGCCAAGACCCCCGCCACCGAACTGGGCTCCATCGTGATCCGCGAGGCCATCGCGCGCGCCGGGCTCTCATCCGACCAGATCGGTGAAGTCATCATGGGCCAGGTGCTGGCGGCAGGCGTGGGTCAAAACCCCGCGCGCCAGGCCTCCATGAAGGCGGGCGTGGCCAAGGAAACGCCCGCCCTCACCATCAACGCAGTGTGTGGCTCGGGACTCAAATCGGTCATGCTGGCCGCCCAGGCCGTGGCCTGGGGCGACAGCGAGATCGTGGTGGCCGGCGGCCAGGAAAACATGAGCCTCTCGCCCCACGTGCTCAACGGCTCGCGTGATGGCCAGCGCATGGGCGACTGGAAGATGGTCGACTCGATGATCGTCGATGGCCTGTGGGATGTGTACAACCAGTACCACATGGGCATCACGGCCGAAAACGTGGCCAAGGCCTATGGCATTACCCGTGATATGCAGGACGCGCTGGCCCTGGGTAGCCAGCAAAAGGCTGCTGCCGCGCAAGACGCAGGCAAATTTGCCGACGAAATCGTGGGTGTGAGCCTGGCCCAGAAAAAGGGCGACCCCATCCTCTTCAATGCCGACGAATACCTGAACCGCAAAACCAATGCCGAAGTGCTGGCCGGTCTGCGCCCGGCTTTCGACAAGGCGGGCACCGTGACGGCAGGCAACGCCTCGGGCATCAACGACGGCGCCGCTGCCGTGGTGGTGATGACCGCCAAGAAAGCAGCAGCCCTGGGCCTCAAGCCGCTGGCGCGCATTGCCGCCTTTGGCACCAGCGGTCTCGACCCGGCCACCATGGGCATGGGCCCGGTGCCTGCTTCTCGCAAGGCCTTGCAACGCGCCGGCTGGAACGCCGCCGACGTGGACCTGTTCGAGTTGAATGAAGCTTTTGCTGCCCAGGCCTGTGCGGTCAACAAAGAACTGGGCATTGACCCTGCCAAGGTCAACGTGAACGGGGGTGCCATTGCCATTGGTCACCCCATTGGCGCGTCCGGTTGCCGCATTCTGGTGACGCTGCTGCATGAAATGCAGCGCCGCGATGCCAAGAAGGGCTTGGCTGCGCTGTGCATTGGCGGTGGCATGGGCGTGTCCCTGGCGCTGGAGCGCTGAGCACTCCTGCGCTTCCAGGCACCAGAAGAAGCCGCGGTGACACGCGGCTTTTTTTTGTCCCTATGGGATGGATGAATGCGAAGGATGGAGTTATACCAATAAGTTACAATAAAAACATATTGGTGCAGATTGCGAATTTATGTCCTCGTCATCCTTCTCCCCAGCTTCCGAAAAATCTGTATCCACCCCTGTAGACAGCGCCTTGCTGGGTGACCGCGTGATGCTGGCCGCGATTGCACTGAGTGCCATCGCGGCGGTGGTCCTGGGGCTGCGATTTGTGGATTCGGTGCTGGCTCTGGTGGCTTCGGGCGCCTTGGTTTTGATTGCGGGTGTGGCCTACGGCACGGCACGGGGCACTCTGGCTTCGCGCTTGGTGCTGGCTTTTGTGCAGGTGGGTCTGGTGGCGCTGCATATCCAGCTGGCGCAGGGCATGCTGGAGTTTCACTTTGGCGTGTTCGTCACGCTGGCCTTGCTGCTGGTGTACCTCGACTGGCGCCCCATTGTGTGGGCCGCACTGCTGTTTGCCGTGCACCATGTGCTGTTTGACCGTCTCCAGGCGGCTGGCTTCGGTGTGTATTGCATGACCAGCCCCGATTTTGGACGGGTGGTGCTGCATGCGGTATATGTGGTGATCCAGACCGTGCTGGAGGTAATTTTGGCCGTGAACATGGGACGCACCGCCCGCGAGTCGCTGGAGCTGCAGCGCCTGTCTGCTGCCCTGGTGCGGGGCGACCAGATTGCCCTGGATGTCTCTCACATGGTGATCGAAACACCGGGTGGAAGGGCGCTCAAGCAGGCGCTGGAGCGCATGCATGAAACCGTTGCAACGGTTCAGGAAGCCGCCACCAGCATGGCGCTGGCGTGCCAGGAGATTGCCATGGGCGCACAAGACCTGTCGGTGCGCACCGACGACACCGCGGGCAACCTGCAGGCAACGTCTGCCAGCATGGAGCAACTTACCGGCACCGTGCGCCAGTCTGCCAACGCTTCGGAGCAGGCCAATGCCCTGGCGGTGTCGGCTGCCGGCGTGGCACGGCACGGGGGCGAAGTGGTGGGGCGGGTGATCCACACCATGCGCGAGATCAATGAGGGCTCGGCCCGCATTGCGGATATCACGGGGGTCATCGATTCCATCGCCTTTCAGACCAACATCCTGGCGCTCAATGCCGCCGTGGAAGCCGCCCGTGCGGGCGAACAGGGGCGCGGGTTTGCTGTGGTGGCCACCGAGGTGCGCAGCCTGGCGCAGCGCTCTGCGCAGGCAGCCCGCGAGATCAAGGTGCTCATTGACAGCTCGGTGGAAAAAGCGTCGGCGGGGGGGCAACTGGCCGACGAAGCGGGCCGCACCATGTCGGAGATCGTAGGCTCGGTGCAGCAGGTCAGTGCCATGATGGGCGAGATCCATGCGGCTGCGCGCGACCAATCGGCCGGCATTGCCCAGATCAACCAGTCGGTAGGGCAGCTCGACCAAATGACGCAGCAGAACGCCGCGCTGGTGGAGGAATCTGCCGCCGCCGCAGGCACCGTGACCGAGCAGGCCCAGCGGCTGGCCAAGGTGGTTGCGGTATTTGCCCTGTCGCGGGGTGCGTGAACCCGCCATCACCGCCTCTGGCTGGATATCATGACCCCATGATTTCTACTGTTTTTGCCCAACCGTTTGAGCCCTTGGGCTGTGCTGCCTGCCGCGACAAGACCCAGCTTCCCTTTGATTTCACGATGGCGTTCCAGCCCATCATGGATTTGCATTCCGGGCGCCCATTTGCCTACGAAGCGCTGGTGCGCGGTGTGGACGGACAGTCTGCGGCCACGGTGCTGTCGTGGGTGGATGACGCCCACCGCTATCGGTTTGACCAGGCATGCCGGGTGAAAGCCATCGAATTGGCCTCGCGCCTGGGCCTGGCCGCATTGCCCCAGTGCCGCCTCAGCATCAATTTCTTGCCCAACGCGGTGTACCGTGCAGAAACCTGTATTCGCGCCACCATGGAGGCGGCCAAGGAATTCCATTTTCCGCACGACCGCATCATGTTTGAAGTGACCAGGGCTAGCAGTTGACCAACGGCGCCCACCTCAAGGCCATCTTCAATGAATACCGCCGCCAGGGGCTGATCACCGCGATTGACGATTTTGGTGCGGGTTATGCGGGGCTGAACATGCTGGTTCAGTTCCAGCCCCATGTGCTGAAGATAGACATGGAGCTGATCCGCAATATCGACCAGGATCCCGTGCGCCAGGCCATCGTGTCGGGCATTGCGCTGGTGTGCGATCGCCTGGGCATCGACATCGTGGCCGAAGGCATCGAGACGGCACAAGAATCCGAGCACCTGCTGGCGGCGGGCATCCACTACCAGCAGGGCTATCTGTTTGCCAAACCGGGCTGGGAAACCTTGCCGCTGGCCGTTGGTGGCATTTGATGCAGCCAGTGCACGCTCAAGGCCTTTCAACGACAGATGTATGACCCTGCGGCCTCCCTCTCGGAGGCCGCACGCAGGGCTGAACACACGGGTTTTGGCTGTGCCAGATGCGTCGCTGCGGAAAAACAGCAGATTCAGTGTTTTCCTTCACCACAGTGCATCAATTGTTGGGTAGAGTGGCATTGAGCACATTACAACCAGGAGAAATCACATGAGCAAAAAAGTAGCGTATGTCACGGGTGGCATGGGCGGTATCGGCACCGCGATTTGCCAGCGTCTGCACAAAGAGGGGTTCACCGTCATCGCCGGTTGCGGCCCCACACGTGATTTCACGAAATGGCTGGACGAGCAAAAGGCGCTGGGCTACTCCTTTCACGCCTCAGTGGGCAATGTGGGCGACTGGGATTCCACCGTCGAGGCCTTCACCAAGACCAAGGCGGAGCACGGTTCGATCGATGTGCTGGTCAACAACGCCGGCATCACGCGCGACCGCATGTTCCTCAAAATGACCCGCGAGGACTGGGACCAGGTGATCGAGACCAACCTCAACAGCATGTTCAACGTCACCAAGCAGGTGGTGGCCGACATGGTGGAAAAAGGCTGGGGCCGCATCATCAACATCAGCTCGGTCAACGGCGAAAAAGGCCAGGCAGGGCAAACCAACTACTCGGCCGCCAAGGCCGGCATGCACGGCTTCAGCATGGCCCTGGCGCAAGAGCTGGCCACCAAGGGCGTGACGGTGAACACCGTGAGCCCAGGCTACATCGGCACCGACATGGTCAAGGCCATTCGCCCCGATGTGCTGGAAAAGATCGTGGCCACCGTGCCCGTCAAGCGGCTGGGTGAGCCCAGCGAGATCGCCTCCATCATTGCCTGGCTGGCCTCGGAAGAGGGCGGCTACGCCACGGGAGCTGACTTCTCGGTCAATGGCGGCCTGCACATGGGCTGACGCAGCGGCCGGTGCAGACAACAAAAAACCCCGCAATGCGGGGTTTTTTGTTGAGAGGAACATGAATGAAGGGGCTGCCGCCGCCATTGTGATGGGCGGCTGCCACGCCCTCAAAGGCGGGCCGGTGCGCGCTTGCGGTCGCGTTCGTCTTCGGGCCAAGCGGACAAGATTGCGGTGGTATTCATACTGGAAAACTCCTGTGATGTACCAACAACGCGCTCACTTGGCGCTTGGTTGACCGGCAAACGCAAAAAAATGCAACCGGATGAGCGTTAGTCTCAACAAAAAACCTCAACAGCATGTTCAACGTTACCAAGCAGGTGGTGGCCGACATGGTGGAAAAGGGCTGGGGCCGCATCATCAACATCAGCTCGGTCAACGGCGAAAAAGGCCAGGCAGGGCAAACCAACTACTCGGCCGCCAAGGCCGGCATGCACGGCTTCAGCATGGCCCTGGCGCAAGAGCTGGCCACCAAGGGCGTGACGGTGAACACCGTGAGCCCAGGCTACATCGGCACCGACATGGTCAAGGCCATTCGCCCCGATGTGCTGGAAAAGATCGTGGCCACCGTGCCCGTCAAGCGGCTGGGTGAGCCCAGCGAGATCGCCTCCATCATTGCCTGGCTGGCCTCGGAAGAGGGCGGCTACGCCACGGGAGCTGACTTCTCGGTCAATGGCGGCCTGCACATGGGCTGACGCAGCGGCCGGTGCAGACAACAAAAAACCCCGCAATGCGGGGTTTTTTGTTGAGAGGAACATGAATGAAGGGGCTGCCGCCGCCATTGTGATGGGCGGCTGCCACGCCCTCAAAAGCGGGCCGGTGCGCGCTTGCGGTCGCGTTCGTCTTCGGGCCAAGCGGACAAGATTGCGGTGGTATTCATACTGGAAAACTCCTGTGATGTACCAACAACGCGCTCACTTGGCGCTTGGTTGACCGGCAAACGCAAAAAAATGCAACCGGATGAGCCTTAGCCTCAACAAAAATCGTTGCTTCAAGATTAATAGCATTCACCGCAGGTCTTTATTGGTGAAAAGCCAGAAAACTATCGCACTCGATTACAAGGTTTTACGTTTCAAGCGCTGGTGCCCACGCCCAGTTCTTCCAGCCCGGCGGAAATTTCCAGCCAGCGTTCTTCCAGCTGGGCGGTCTCGTCGTGACCGGCTTTCAGGCGTCGGCCAAGGTCTGCGATTTCGGCGGGCGGCAGTGGCTGGGTGAGCCGCTGCTCCAGGTCGGCCCGCTCTGCAACCAGGGCAGACAGGCGTTGGTCGATCTGTTCGAGCTCGCGTTTCAGGGGGCGTGTTTTTTCTGCCAGCTGCTGTCGTGCCTGGGCATCCTGCTTGCGCTGCTCTTTCGCGTCGACTGCGGGTTTGGCATCATTTTGGCCTCTAGCGCTTATCTGGTCTGCGCTAGCAGCTATTGAAACGGGAGCAATAGCCACGGGTTTGGCGGCGGCCACGGCAGGCGCCGGTGCTGCGGCCTTGAGCGCCGCGCTTTCGGCTGCGGCCTCCAGCTTGGCCAGCTCACGCTGGCGCTTGGCTTCATCGAGCAGGTAGCGCTGGTAATCATCGAGGTCGCCGTCAAACGGCCCCACGGCGCCCCGACCCACCATCCAGAACTCGTCGCACACGGCGCGCAACAGGGCGCGGTCGTGGCTGACCAGCATGACGGTGCCTTCAAACTCGTTGAGCGCCATCGACAGCGCCTCCCGCGTGGCCAGGTCCAGGTGATTGGTGGGCTCGTCCAGCAGCAGCAAGTTGGGCCGCTGCCAGACGATCATGGCCAGCACCAGGCGGGCTTTTTCGCCGCCGCTCATGCTGCCTACGCTTTGCTTGACCATGTCGCCGGTGAAGTTGAATGTGCCCAGATAGCTGCGCAGGTCTTGTTCGCGGCTCGATTCGCGGCTGTTGGGCCCCAGCTCGCGCGCCAGGCGGATCATGTGCTCCAGCGGGTTCTCATGCGGGCGCAGCACGTCCAGCTCCTGCTGGGCAAAGTAGCCGATCGACAGGCCCTTGCCTTCGGTCACGGTGCCGGCCAGCGGCGCCATGGTGCGGGCAATGGTCTTGACCAGCGTGGACTTGCCCTGGCCGTTGGCACCCAGAATGCCGATGCGCTGGCCTGCCAGCACGCTGCGGCTGACGTTTTGCAGGATGGTGGTTTCGGCACCGTCTTCGCTGCGGTAGCCAAACGATGCGTCGCTGATGGCCAGCATCGGGTTGGGCAGGTTTTGTGGCTCCTTGAATTCGAAGGTGAATTCGGCGTCGGCCAGCACGGGCGCGATCTTTTCCATGCGGTCAAGCGCCTTGACGCGGCTTTGCGCCTGCTTGGCCTTGCTGGCCTTGGCCTTGAAGCGGTCAATGAACTTCTTGAGGTGGGCGATTTTTTCCTGTTGTTTGGAAAAGCTGGCCTGCTGCAATTCGAGCTGCTGGGCGCGCAGATCTTCAAACTTGCTGTAGTTGCCGCCGTAACGCGTGATCTGCGCGTTGTCGATGTGCATGGTGACATTGGTCACGGCATCGAGGAACTCGCGGTCGTGGCTGATGACGATCATCGTGCCTTCGTAGCGCTTGAGCCAGGCTTCCAGCCAGACCAGGGCATCGAGGTCCAGGTGGTTGGTGGGCTCGTCGAGCAGCAGCAGATCGGAGGGGCACATCAGCGCGCGGGCCAGCTGCAGGCGCATGCGCCAGCCACCCGAGAAGCTGTTGACGGGCTTGTCCAGCTCGGACACCTTGAAACCCAGACCCAGGATGAGTGCCTGCGCGCGGGGTTCGGCATCGTGTGCGCCGGCATCGGCCAGGTCGGTGTAGGCGTGGGCAATGGCCATGCCGTCGTCTGCGGCCTCGGCTTTGGCCAGCTCGGCCTGCAGATCGGTCAGGCGCGTGTCGCCTGCCACCACGAAGGCGGTCGCGGGCTCGTCGGTTTCGGGCATGTTCTGCGCCACCTGCGCCATGCGCCACTGCGTGGGGATGTAGAAATCGCCGCCGTCTTCGTGCAGAGAGCCGTTGAGCAGGGCAAACAGGCTGGATTTTCCGGCACCGTTGCGGCCCACCAGGCCGGCTTTTTCACCGGGGTTGATGGTGGCGTTGACGCCATTGAGCAGCACCTTGGCGCCGCGGCGCAAGGTGACATTTTTAAGAGTGATCATCAGGAAGAGAAAAATGCAACCAGGGCTTGGCGTGTTGCCAAAAGCACCTGATCTTCGCCCGCGCTGGTATCTATCCAGTACACAGGCAGCTGCCCGAAGGCGGCTTCAAAGTGGGAACGCTCGTTGCCGATTTCGAGAACGAGCACCGCATTTTCGCTCATGCGGGCGGGAGCGTCCTGGAGCAGCTGGCGAATGAAGTCCATGCCATCGGCACCGCCCGCCAGCGCGAGGGTGGGTTCCGCCCGGTATTCGGCGGGCAATTGCGCCATGCTGGCCGCGTTCACATAGGGTGGATTGCAAAGAATCAGGTCCCACGGGCCGGGTAGCTGGGCCAGGCCATCCGACAACTGCAGCGAGATGCGGTCTTGAAGGCCATGCTGGTCCACATTGATGCGGGCCACGGCCAGTGCGTCGGGCGAGATGTCGGCGCCCGTGACTTCGACGTCAGGCCAGGCCATGGCCGCCAGAACGGCCAGGCTGCCGTTGCCGGTACACAAATCGAGCACGCGGCGCGTGTGCTCGCCCAGAAAATCATCGATGCTGCCATCGGCCAGCAACTCAGCAATGAAGCTGCGTGGCACGATGGCGCGCTCGTCCACGTAAAACGGCACGCCTTGCAGCCATGCCTCGCGGGTGAGGTAGGCGGCGGGTTTGCGGGTGCGAATGCGCTCATCAAAAAGTGTAGCTACCAGCGCAAGCTCAGCGGGCGCTACAGCCTTCTTTGCCACGGAATCGGGGCCATTGCTCAGATCGCTGTCCAGCGGCAGGCCCAGGCGCCACAGCACGAGCCAGGCGGCCTCGTCGTGGGCGTTGGTGGTGCCATGCCCGAAGGAAACGCCAGCGGCGGTGAGCAGATCGGCGCCGGACTGCACGAGCGCGGCCACGGTGCCGCCTTGCAGGGCGGGCAGGGCGGAGTTGCCGGTCATTCTGTGGCCGCCTGTGCGGTGGCCGCCTGTGTGGCCGCTGGTGTCGTGCTGGCTTGGCGGTTCAGGTTCTCGAGGGTGCGGCGGTAGATGTTTTTGAGGGGCTCGATGTCGGCCACCACCACATGCTCGTCTATCTTGTGGATGCTGGCGTTGGGCGGGCCCAGTTCAATCACCTGCGGGCAGATCTGTGCAATGAAACGGCCGTCGCTGGTGCCACCGGTGGTGGACAGCTCGGTGGTGATGCCGGTTTCGGCCAGGATGGCCTGCTGCACTGCCGTGACGAGGTCGCCCGGCGTGGTCAGAAAGGGCTGGCCGCCCAGCGTCCACTGCAGGTCGTATTCGAGGCTGTGGCGGTCCAGCAGGCTGTATATGCGCTGCTTGAGACCCTCGGCCGTGGATTCGGTGGAGAAGCGGAAATTGAAATCCATCACCACCTCGCCCGGGATCACATTGCTGGCGCCGGTGCCGCCGTGCATGTTGCTGATCTGCCAGCTGGTGGGCGGAAAGAAGGCGTTGCCCCTGTCCCACTCGGTGGCAGCCATTTCGGCCAGCGCCGGCAGGGCCTGGTGGATGGGGTTGCGCGCCAGTTGCGGGTAGGCGATGTGGCCCTGGATGCCGCGCACGGTGAGCTTGCCGCTGAGCGTGCCGCGACGGCCGTTCTTGATCATGTCGCCCGTTTGTTTGACCGATGTGGGTTCGCCCACGATGCAGTAGTCCAGCGTTTCGCCACGGGCTTTGAGTTGCTCCACCACCACTTTGGTGCCGTCAATCGAAGGGCCTTCCTCGTCGCTGGTTAGCAGGAAGGCGATGGAAATCTGCGGGTCGGGGTGAGCGGCCAAAAATTCTTCCACCGCCACGACGAACGCGGCGATGGAGGTTTTCATGTCACTGGCGCCGCGGCCAAAGAGCTTGCCGTCCTTGTGCGTGGGCGTGAAAGGGTGACTGCCCCACTGCGCCAGCGGGCCGGTGGGTACCACGTCGGTGTGCCCGGCAAATACTATTGTTTTAATAGCTGCTTGCGCTTGCTGTGTATGGGCTGTAGGCCTTTTTGACCACAAGTTGCTGACGCGAAAGCTGTCGGGCCCGCTGTCCAGGCGTTCGCAGACAAACCCCAGCGGTGCCAGGCGTGCCGCGAGCACGTCGAGGCAGCCTGCATCCTCGGGCGTGATGGAGGGAAGGGAGATGAGCTGTTCGGCCAGGTGCAGGGTGCGGGACATCAGAAAAAGAAGGGGAAACCGGGTCAGGCGGATTTGACGTCCAGCACGATTTCGGTGAAAGAAGGTTGGTCGTCGGGAGTGTCCCGCGCCTCTTTTTGGGCCTTGGCTGCGTTGGCAGCCAGTGCGAAGTCGTTTTGCAGACGCCACATCAGGTTGGTGGGCGAGTCGGCGTGGGCCAGGCCTTCCTTGCGGTCGATCTTGCCCTCGATGATGTGGTGGGCCAGAGCTTCCTCGAAGGTCTGCGAGCCTTCGGCCATGGATTTTTCCATGGCCTCCTTCACGCCCGAGAAGTCGCCCTTTTCCACCAGTTCGGAAACCAGTTTGGTGTTGAGCATGATTTCCACGGCGGGCACGCGGCCGCCTTCCACCGTGCGCACCAGGCGCTGGGACACCACCGCCTTGAGCGCCGATGCCAGGTCGCCCAGCATGGTGGGGCGCACCTCGACGGGGTAGAAGCTCAGGATACGGTTGAGCGCGTGGTAGCTGTTGTTGCCGTGCAGCGTGGCCAGGCACAGGTGGCCCGACTGTGCATAGGCAATGGCGGCCGACATGGTTTCACGGTCGCGGATTTCACTGATCAGGATCACATCGGGGGCCTGGCGCAGTGCGTTCTTGAGTGCGGTTTGCAGCGACTGCGTGTCACCGCCGATCTCGCGCTGGTTCACGATCGATTTCTTGTTCTTGAACTGGTATTCAACCGGGTCTTCGATCGTGAGGATGTGCCCTGTGAGCTGCTCGTTGCGGCTGTCGATCATCGACGCCAGCGTGGTGCTCTTGCCCGAGCCCGTGGCGCCCACCACCAGGATGAGCCCGCGCTTTTCCATGATCAATTCGCGCAGAATGGACGGCAGTCCCAGCGAGGCGAGCTCGGGGATCTGCTGCGCGATGAAGCGGATCACCACCGCATAGCTGCCGCGCTGGCGCATGGCGCTGACGCGAAATCGGCCCACACCGCTCAAGGGCACGCCCATGTTGAGCTCGCCGGTTTCTTCCAGCTCTTCAATGCGGTCCGGGGGCACCACCTCGGACAGCAGGTTGCGCGGGGCATCGGGCGGCAGGATCTGGTTGTTGATCGGCACGCATTCGCCGTTGATCTTGATCAACGCCGGCGCGTTGGCCGACAGATAGACGTCGGAGGCCTTTTTCTCTGCCATCAGGCGAAGAATTCTTTCCATCGTGCTCATGGTTTCTCCCTCTCGTTGTTCGTGTCGGTCGTGGCGTGGATTGCGCTGGCGTTGTCGATCAACCGCGCTCAGTCGCGCAGCAGATCGTTCAGGCTCGTCGTCGAGCGGGTCTTGGCATCCACCTTCTTGACGATGATGGCGGCATACATGCTGTATTTGCCGCCTTCCTTGGGCAGGCTGCCGCTGATGACGACTGAGCCCGCAGGCACGCGGCCATAGCTGATCTCGCCCGTGGCGCGGTCATAGATCGGGGTGCTTTGGCCCAGGTACACGCCCATGGAAATCACCGAGTTTTCTTCCACGATCACGCCTTCGACCACTTCGGAGCGCGCACCGATGAAGCAGTTGTCCTCGATGATGGTGGGGTTGGCCTGCAGGGGTTCGAGCACGCCGCCCAGGCCCACGCCGCCCGACAGGTGCACGTTCTTGCCCACCTGCGCGCAGCTGCCCACGGTGGCCCAGGTGTCCACCATGGTGCCTTCATCGACATAGGCGCCAATGTTCACATAGGACGGCATCAGGATGGCGCCCTTGGCGATGAAGCTGCCACGGCGGGCCACGGCCGGGGGGACCACGCGCACGCCAGTGGCGGACATTTCGTCAGCGCTGAGTCCGCCGAACTTGGTGGGCACCTTGTCGTAGAAACCCAGGTCACCCGCCTCGATGAGTTCGTTGTCTTTAAGGCGGAACGACAGCAGCACGGCCTTTTTGATCCATTGGTGCACCGTCCACTGGCCCACGGCTTCGCGCGTGGCCACGCGCAGCGTGCCGTTGTTCAGCTCGGAAATCACATGGTCGACGGCGTCAACGATTTCTTTGGGTGCGGCGGCGGGCGAGAGGCTGGCGCGGTTGTCCCAGGCGTTGTCGATAAGGGTTTGGAGTTGTTGGGTCATGGAATCAGGCAGTACGGGATTGGATGAATTGGACGATGCGCAGCGCGGCTTCCACGCATTCTTGAGTGTCGGCCACAAGGGCCATGCGCACACGCTGCGCGCCGGGATTGCTGCCCTGGGCCTCGCGGGCCAGGTAGCTTCCGGGCAGCACGGTGACATTGTATTGAGCCAGCAAGGCGCGGGCGAACTCGGTGTCGGTCATGCCCAGGGCCTCAGGGACCTTGGCCCAGAGATAAAAACCGGCGTCGGGCAAGGAGACATCCATCACCCCGGCGAGCAGGGGCGTGACCTGCGCGAATTTCTTGCGGTAGAGCATGCGGTTTTCTTCCACATGGTGCTCATCGCCCCAGGCTGCAATGCTGGCCGCCTGCACCACCGGGCTCATGGCACTGCCGTGGTAGGTGCGGTACAGCAAAAACGCCTTCATCAACGCGGCATCGCCGGCCACAAAGCCGCTGCGCAGCCCCGGCACGTTGCTGCGCTTGGACAGGCTGGTGAAGGACACCAGGTTCTTGAAATCATTGCGCCCCAGGCGGGCTGCCGCCTGCAGGCCGCCCAGCGGGGGCTCATCGCGGAAGTAGATTTCGCTGTAGCACTCGTCCGAGGCGATCACGAAGCCATGGCGATCGCTCAGTTCAAACAACTTTTGCCATTCGGACAGCGGCATCACGGCGCCCGTGGGATTGCCGGGCGAACAGACAAACAGCAGCTGCGTGCGTTGCCACACCGCATCGGGCACGGTGTCCCAGTTCACCGCGAAGTTGCGGGCCGGGTCGCTGGGGGCGTAATGGGGCGTTGCCCCGGCCAGCACGGCCGCGCCTTCGTAGATTTGATAGAACGGGTTGGGGCACACCACCACAGGATGGCCCCGGGATGGGTCGATCACGGTCTGGGCAAAGGCAAACAGTGCTTCGCGTGATCCGTTCACGGGCAATACCTGTGTAGCGGCATCCACGGCCAGGTCGTAGCGCCTGGAAAGCCAGGCCGAGAAGGCCTCGCGCAGGCGCAAATCGCCGGCCGTGGCGGGATAGCTGGCCAGACCATTCAGGTTGGCACTGATGGCATCCTTGATGAACTGGGGCGTAGGGTGGCGGGGCTCGCCCATGCCAAGGCTGACCGGGCTGAAAGCCGCCGGAGGCGTGACCCCCGCAAAAAGCTGTCGCAGCCGCTCGAAAGGGTAAGGCTGCAGGTGGGAAAGCAGGGGATTCATGGGGCTGCATTATGGGCGATGCCGATGCTGGCATCGGCTGGCCGGCGGCACTGCAAAGACGCGCGCCCGGTGTAAACCCTTGCATGCCGTGTTTGTCAATCCGGTGTAAGAGGCGGCTTCTAGCATGTTTGTAACTATTTAAAACGTGATCGGGGACAAAATGGCTGGATTCTCTTTGCTGCGACCGGGCCGGCGCCTGATGCGCTGGTTTCGCCTGCCGGGCAAGCTGGTGGCGCCGGGTTCCGTGCTGTTGGCCACGGTGGTTGCCGCCAGTCTCTCGGCGCCGTGGTGGGTATTGCTTGCGGGCGCAGCGCTCGGGTTGTATCTGATGCTGGCGCTGTATGCCAGCCTGTCGGCCGATCTGGCGGGTTTGGCGCATGCCATGCAGCGCACCACCGGAGGGGATCTGTGCGCCCGTGCGGGCGTTTATGGCCAGGACGAAGTGGGAGGGATGGCCAAGTCGCTCGACCAGATGGTGCTGACGCTGTCGTCCATGGTGGCCGACATACGCAGCAATGCCGCGCTGGTGGCCCACGCCGGGCAGACCCTGGCCCACGGTAACCGCGCGCTGGCAGACCGCACTGAGCAGCAGGCGGCCAACCTGGAAGAAACCGCTGCCAGCGTGGAGCAGCTGTCCGCGGCTGTGCAGAGCAATGCGCAAACGGCGCTGGGGGCCGACCAACGCGCCGCCCAGGTGCGGGAGGCAGCCGATGCCGGCGCCCAGGCCATGGCCAGTGCCGTGCAATCGGTGCAGGCCATCCAGCAAGGTGCGCGCCGCATGACCGAAATCATCGGCGTGATTGACAGCATTGCCTTTCAAACCAACATCCTGGCGCTGAACGCGGCAGTGGAAGCGGCCCGCGCGGGCGAACAGGGGCGTGGATTTGCCGTGGTGGCCGGAGAGGTGCGCACCCTGGCCAAGCGTTCTGCCGACGCAGCCCAGGAAATCCGGCAGCTGATCAGCGCGTCGGTGAACCAGGTGGAGGCCAGCGCTGGCCTGATCCGCACGGCCGGAGATGGGATCGCCGAGATGGCGGGCGGCATACGCAGCGTGGCCGCCAGCATGTCGGAGATTTCGGGCTCCAGTGCCGAGCAGAGCACCGGGCTGCGTGAAGTCAGCGCCGCAGTGCAACAGCTCGACCAGATCACGCAGCACAACGCCCAGATGGTGGGCTATGCCGTGCAGCAGGCCGAAGCCCTGCAAAGCCGGGCCTCCACCCTGTCACGCGCAGTGTCGGCCTTCCGATTGCAGCAGGGCACGGCTGAAGAGGCTGTGGCGCTGGTGAGCAAGGCGGCAGCGCTGCACAAAACAAGCCCGCGCGACGCTTTTCTGAGAACCATCACCGACAAGAACCAGGCGTTTCATGACCGCGACATGTATGTGTTTGCGCTCAATCCGCAAGGAACCTATCTGGCGTTTGGTGGCAACCAGGCCAAGGTGGGGACGCGCGTACAGGACATTCCGGGCATTGCCGGGGATCGGCTGGTCAGCGACATTGTTGCGCAGGGCGACCGTGCACCCGGTTGGGTGGAATACGACATCACCAACCCGGCTACCGGCGCGGTGCAGACCAAGATGTCGTTCGTGGCGCGTCTGGGTGATTTGTACGTGGGGTGTGGCGTTTACAAGAGCCTTGCAGCCCGCTGAAACGATGCGCACCTACCCACGCCGCAGGAGGGCGTGCGGTCCGCGCCGCAATCCTCAGTGCGACGGTGGGTTGCGCCGTTGCCGGGCGCGGGCCGTGGCTGCAGCAATCGCTGCCTGTCGGGAGGCGTGTGCCGTTGAGGCCTGTGAGTTAACCACCGCATGCACAGGGCTTTGCGCAGGCAGCGTGTCGGCATCGGGCTCGGGTGCTGGCGACTCGGCGCTGTGCTGCGCCAGCCGTTGCTGGTGCATGGCGTAGCGCTGGCGTGCGTTGTCGGCCTGGGTGGGGGTCCAGGCGGCCCAGCCCGTGGCGGTGCCACTGGCGTTTTCCAGCTGGATACAGTCCACCGGGCACACCGGGATGCACAGTTCGCAACCCGTGCAATGGGCTGCAATCACGGTGTGCATGAGCTTGTTGGCACCCACAATGGCGTCTGTGGGGCAGGCCTTGATGCACAGGGTGCAGCCAATGCACCAGTCCTCATCGATCACGGCCACGGTGCGGGGGGCCGGCAGCCCATGCACAGGATTCAACGGCACCACGGCGTGGCCCGTGATGGCAGCCAACCGGGCCACCCCTTCCAACCCGCCCGGAGGGCACTGGTTGATGGGGGCCAGCCCCTCGGCCACCGCTTGCGCATAGCTGGCGCAGTCGGGGTAGCCGCAGCGGGTGCACTGCGTCTGGGGCAGGGCCGCGTTGATGCGCGCTGCCAGCTCCGCCACCGTTTGCGGCAAGCCAGGCATCAGGCCTTGCGTGCTGCTGGGCGCTTGGTGCTTTTTGCTGCGGGTGCAGAAGCGCGCGCCCGCGCGGTGTCGGAGGTCTTGGCGACAGCCGCGTTGGTGGCCGTTGGGCCGGTGCTTGCGGTTTCGGTGCCTGGCGTGTTCACCCAGCGTGTTGCCACACCGGCGGGCGATGCGTTCGCGCGGATGGCGGCCTGAACTGCCTTGGGCTTTGCCACGGCAGCAGGAGTGGAAGGCGCCACCTTGGGCGTAGCAGCAGCGGCCTTGACGGTACGTTTGACGGGGCTTGCGCTTACCGTCTGTGCGGAGGCTGGTGCCGCAGCGCTGGCTGACACCGGGGCGGCAACCACGGGCGCGGGCGTGCTCGGTGCGGGGGCTGCGCTGGCAGCTACAACCGGCTCGCTGGCCACGTTGGCAACAGCCGTGGAGGCCGCAGACTTGGCGGCCAAAGCCGCATCGTGCTTCTGGATGAATGCGTGCACCCTGGGATAAACGACATCGCGCCAGCGGCGGCCACTGAAAATGCCATAGTGGCCTGCGCCCTTGGCTTCAAGGTGGTGCTGCTCTTTGCGCACGATGCCGGTGCACAGGTCGTGTGCGGCCTCGGTCTGGCCTGAGCCGGAGATGTCGTCAAGTTCACCTTCCACCGTGAACAGCGCGGTGGTGGTGATGTCCTGCGGGCGCACGCGCTCAATCTCGCCGGTGGGGGAGCGCACATCCCAGGTGCCATGCACAAGGTTGTAGTCCTGGAACACGGTCTTGATGGTTTCCAGGTAGTAATCTGCGTCCATGTCCAGCACGGCGTTGTATTCGTCGTAGAACTTGCGGTGGGCCTCGGCGCTAGCGTCGTCGCCCTTGATCAGGTCCTTGAAATAGTCGTAGTGGCTGGTGGCATGACGGTCGGGGTTCATGGCCACAAAGCCGGTGTACTGCAGGAAACCGGGGTACACGCGGCGTCCGGCACCCGGAAAGTTGTCGGGCACCCGAAAGATCACATTGTTCTCGAACCACTCGTAGCTGCGGTTCGTGGCCAGGTTGTTCACCGTGGTGGGCGATCTGCGTGCATCGATGGGGCCACCCATCATGGTCATGGTGATGGGCGTGGTCTCGCCGCGGCTGGCCATCAGCGACACCGCAGCCAGCACCGGCACGGTCGGCTGGCAGACGCTGATCACATGGCAATTGCCATAGATGCCCTGCAGGTGGCGAATGAACTCCTGCACGTAGTTGACGTAGTCGTCAAGGTGAAACTCGCCCTCGGACAGCGGCACCAGGCGGGCGCTGCGCCAGTCGGTGATGTAGACCTTGTGGTCCTTGAGCATGGTGCGCACCGTGTCGCGCAGCAAGGTGGCGTAATGGCCGGACAGCGGGGCTACGATCAGCACCACGGGCTGGGTTTTGAGCTTGGTCAGCGTGGCCGGGTCGTCCGAAAAACGCTTGAAACGGCGCAGTTCGCAAAAAGGCTTGTTGAGTTCGACGCGCTCATGAATGGCCACGCCAACACCATCGACGTCCACCGTGTGGATGTCGAAAGCTGGTTTTTCGTAACCCTTGCCCAGGCGATACAGCAGGTCGTAGCCGGCAGAAACACGTTGCGCGAGCGGGATTTGGCTGAGGAGCGAAGAGGAGTGGCTGTACAGCTTCGAGGCGGCCTGGGCAAATTCGGCAAAAGGCTCCATCAGGGAGCGTTGGGTTTCGTATATCTGGTAGAGCATGGGGTGAAACTCCGTTATGTTGCAGTGCAATATAACAGCAACTGGTTACGGATGTCTGGAGTGGAACCACCAATGTGAGGTCGCCTTGGTGACAGTTTGGTGACGAGAGTTCGGATGCGTCTTGGAACTCAAAATGCTATAGATAACATAGCTTATTGCGCAATACCATAAAGGGCTACAGATGGTTTTGGCGCTTAATTTTCATTCGCGAGGCCTGCTGGCAATGGGGCGCAGTGCCTGGAAAGTGTTCATGGTCTCTCGGCCTCCGGGAGATCGTCAACACGTTCTTGGAGCGGTCCCGTGCTTATGACCCACCCGTGGCTCAACTGTTGCCGTTTTCCTGCAGCCACGCCTCAAACGCTTCCCGTGCCACGTTGCGCAGGGCCGGGCGGAACGCGGCATTGTTATGGAGATACAGGCAATGGCGTATCACGGTGTAGGGGTTGAAACTGCCCTGGGGGTTTTGCTCCTCAAAATGCAGTTTGTAGCGCTTGACCACGCCAATGGTTTCGCGCAGCAGCGCATTGAAGCGGGCGCGTGTCATGCCGGGCGACCAGCCCTGGATGTCGTCCACAAAGCTGTCCACCTTGGAGGGCTCGAATTCAAAATCCTTGAAGAAGTGGGTGGCAATCTTGAGGAATGTGAAGGCGTTGAGCTCGCTACTCGGGGTGGACGCTTTGTCCGCCACCTGTGCGTCGGCTTCCGGCACGGTCTCTGCGGTTTCGTCGGGGGCCTGCAGCAACTCGGCCGCGGTGGCGTCCCGGATCTGGCGAAACTCGCGGTCGGCCAGTTCGAACAGTGCCGACAACACATTGATACGGCGCTTGAGCTGGCCGGGAATCGACTTTTTGTACTTGATCTTGTGGTCCAGCACGCTCCACGAATCCTGGATGATGGTGCGCACCTGCAGCTCAAAAGAATGGCCCGCGCACGCAGCATGCTCGGGCAATGCCCGCTGCGTGGCATTGAGCCTCAAGTCCAGGTGCAGACCTTTGTAGCCAAATGAGGCCTCGGTTCCCTCGACGGCGGCCACCTTGTCGGTGACTTCCATCACATCAAAATGCGTTCGCACCAGTTGGGCCACCTTTTCGAGCTCGTCTTCATACAGGCAGACCACGCGCACACCGATCAGGTCGCTGATGTAAGGGGCAATTTCATAGGGCTGGTTGGACTCTTCCAGCGCCGGCCTGTACTTGCGGGTGAATTTTTGGATGCACTCGCTCTCGTCCTTCACGCGGCCTTCCACCTTGGCTACATCCACCTGCCCAGAAGCGGAGAGCAACGCAGTGATCAGCGTGACGAAGGAGGCGCAGGCCTCCTGCAGGCGCTGCAGGTTTTGCTCGTGGAAGGCATGGAAACGGGCTTCCTCCCGTTCAAAATCAAGCGATGGCATAGGGGTTGTCTTGAAAATGCACCTGTTGGCTGGATCGTAAGGCCTGCGATGCCCCGTACTGCCTGCGTGGGTCTGCGAATACGCACAAATACCGGGGCAGGGTCTGGGAACTTGCCCATAATGGCAACAGACTGTGTCTGCGCTCACGCACTGCACGTTGTTGCAGACACCACTTCACCTACGACAACCATCCAACCCACTTGATCCATGAGCCAAGCCCGCCAGCACGAAGCGCTGACCGCCAAGGAAAACCGTTGGGGCCTGCTTGTGCTGACGGGGCCTGTGCTGACGCTTTTCTTGCTGGGACTGACGTTCATGTACTGGCAGGCTGCGCAGCGCGAAGCGGGCGCCAAAAGGCACCAGGCCTTTGCCGTCTCGGTGGACCGCATTGTCTCCAGCCTCAAAGACCGGATGGCCGCCTACGAACTGGTGCTGCGCGGTGTTAAGGGCTTTTACGACGGCTCCGGCAGCATTGAGCGCGAGGAGTTTCAGGCCTATGTGGGGGCGTTGCGCCTGCCCGAAACCCTGCCCGGGCTGCAGGGCGTGGCCTATGTGCTGAATTTGCCGGCAGACGAGTTGGACGCCCATGTGGAGCAGATGCGCAACAAAGGCTTCCTGTCTTACAACGTGCACCCGCAGGTCGCGCAATCGCACCACACCCCTATCACCCACATCGAGCCCCAGTCCAGCGACAACCTCAAGGCGCTGGGGTTCGATGCTTCCACCATTACCACCGCCCGCGAGGCGCTGGACCGCGCGCGCGACACCGGCAAACTGGCCCTGACCTCCAGGCTCAGGCTGCAGCAGGACGTGGGGCGTGATGCCGTGACCGGGCTGGTCATGTACCTGCCGCTTTATCGCAAGGATGCCGACCTCGGCTCGGTGGAGGGCCGCCAGCGTGGCATTGTGGGCTGGGTTTCGGCACCCTTTCGCATGAACGATCTGCTGCAGGGAATGGCCCGGCAACTTTATTCCGACATCGACTTGGTCGTTTATGACGGCGACCCGCAATCCGCCGAGAGCCTGCTGTATGGCGACGCAAACCTTGCTGCAGCCGCGCAAGGCGCAGCACCGGGTTTGCGCGCCACG
The DNA here is from genome assembly GCF_003345135.1 of Acidovorax sp. BoFeN1. Classification (NCBI taxonomy): domain Bacteria; kingdom Pseudomonadati; phylum Pseudomonadota; class Betaproteobacteria; order Burkholderiales; family Comamonadaceae; genus Acidovorax; species Acidovorax sp. BoFeN1. The sequence goes on along the minus strand of NZ_QOZT01000003.1, from coordinate 57,213 downwards.
CAGCAAATAGCGCTGGGCGGGCGCACCTGGACGCTGGTGATGCAGCCGCTCCCGACTTTCGAGCAGCGCTTCAATGACCGCGACCCCGTCCTGCTGGCTGCGATGGGCGTGGCCCTGAGCCTGATGGCCGGTCTGCTGACATGGGTGATGGCCACGGGCCGTGAGCGCGCCATGGGGTTGGCCCACCGCATGACGCGGGCGCTGCGCAGCACCCGGGACGACCTGGAAAGCACCCTCAACGCCATTCCCGACCTGTTGTTCGAGGTGGATCTGGAAGGGCGCATCCACCATTACCGCTCGGCACGTTCTGCGCTGCTGGCCGCGCCACCCGAGATGTTTCTGGGCCGGCTGATGGACGAGTTCGTGCCGCCCGAGGCCTCTGCGGGCTGGCATGCCGCGCTGCAAACCGCCCACGACACAGGCTATTCCATGGGCCACCAATACCGGCTGGAACTGGCCCAACAGACGCATTGGTTCGAGTTGTCTATCGCCCGCAAGGAAAGCACAACGCCCGGGCAGGTTCCCCGTTTCATTGCCTTGTCGCGGGACATCACCGAGCGCAAGCAGGCGGAGGCCCGCACGCACCAGCTGGCCTACTTTGACGGGTTGACCGGGCTGCCCAACCGCCGCATGCTGCTGGACCGGCTGGATCATGCCCTGGCCTCGGCGCGCAAGTCGGGGCAGGTGGGGGCGCTGCTTTTCATTGATCTGGACAATTTCAAGCAGATCAACGACGCCCGCGGCCATCCGCTGGGCGATGTGTTGCTCAAACAGGTGGCGCAGCGCCTCGCGCAGCTGCAGCGCCCCGGCGACACCGTCGCGCGCATCGGGGGGGACGAGTTTGTGATGCTGATCAACGACATTGCCACCGACATGGAATCGGGCGGGCGCAGCGCGCTGCTGGCGGCCGAGGCCGTGCGGGCGACCCTGGAGGCGCCCTACACCATCGACACCCATCTTTACAGCAGCACGGGCAGCATCGGCATCACCCTTTTCCCCAAGCGCAGCGAAGAGGTCGAAGACCTGCTGCGCGAGGCCGACACCGCCATGTACCGCGCCAAAGACCTGGGACGCAACCGCATCCGTTTTTACGAAGCCGACATGCAGGCCGACGTGCAGGAGCGCCTGGCGCTGGAACAAGACCTCAAAAAAGCCAGCGCAGAGGGCCAGCTGACTGCGTTCGTGCAGTCGCAGGTGGATGCCTCCGGCACCGTGATCGGTGGCGAGCTGCTCATGCGCTGGAACCACCCGGTGCGCGGCAACGTGCCCCCCAGCCGCTTCATTCCGGTGGCTGAATCCTCAGGTCTGATCCTGCGCATGGGCGACTGGATGATCCTGCAGGCCTGCGAGACGCTGGCCCGATTGCACGCGGCAGGGCAGGAGCTTTTGATATCCGTGAACGTGAGCGAGCGCCAGTTTCGCCAGGACGATTTTGTCGAACGCGTGCTCGGCATGCTTGCCCAGACCGGCGCCCCGGCAGCGCTGCTCATCCTGGAGGTCACCGAAAGCCTGCTGATCGAACACCTCGACGACACCATTGCCCGCATGAGCGACCTTGTGCGTCACGGTGTGCGTTTCTCGATTGACGACTTTGGCACGGGTTATTCCAGCCTGGCCTACCTCAAGCGACTGCCCCTGTACGAGTTGAAGATCGACAAGAACTTTGTGCAGGACACGCCCGACGACCCGAACGACACCGCCATCGTGCAGTCCATCATTTCGGTGGCCAGGCACCTCAAGCTTCGCGTGGTGGCCGAGGGCGTCGAAACCCGCGCCCAGGCCGATTTTCTGGCGGCCAGCCAGTGCGACTGCCTGCAGGGCTATCTGTTTTCCAGGCCCGAGCCGCTGCAAGGGTGGCTCATGCGCCAGCTGGGCGGGGGCTGAAAGGGCTGAAGGCGCGGCAAGGTTGCGCCATGCGCGGGGGGCCTCAACGTTGCGCCTGGGCGGCCCTGCGACGCTGAAAACTGTCGTTCAGGCGCGTGCAGGGCAAGTCACCCAACGGCAAAGCGCAGCGATCGGCTGGATGGCGAAGCTCAAGCGCAGACCTGCTTCAGGCCTCGCCCGGGCTGGCGTGCGCCAGGGCCATCACTTCGTGCGGCGGCAGGCCTTTGAGGCGATGGTCGCTCCACACCTGGCGCCAGCGGCGTGAGCCTGCCAGTCCATGGCGCAAGCCCAGCATGTGCCGCGCGATGCTGGCCCAGGGCGTGCCGTGTGCTGCGGCCTCGCGCGCCATGTAGTCCACCATGGCGGCTTCCACATCCTCGCGGGTGAGCGTGCTTTCAGGGGCGCCGTAATACAGGGCGTCCCAGCGCGCCAGCCACCAGGGGTTGTGATAGGCCTCGCGGCCCACCATCACGCCATCCACCTGGGACAGCTGCTGTTGCACGGCGGCATCGGTGTTCAGGCCGCCGTTGATAGCAAAGGTCAGGTGCGGAAAATCGGCCTTGAGCTGGCGCACCACGTCGTAGCGCAGCGGGGGCACTTCGCGGTTTTCCTTGGGCGACAGGCCCTTGAGCCAGGCATTGCGCGCATGCACGATGAACACCGTGCAACCCGCAGCGGCCACGGTGCCCACAAAGTCGCGCACAAAGGCGTAGCTCTCGTCCTTGTCGATGCCAATGCGGTGCTTGACCGTCACGGGCACCTGCACCACGTCCACCATGGCTTTGACGCAGTCGGCCACCAGCTGGGGCTCGTTCATGAGGCAGGCGCCAAAGGCACCGCGCTGCACCCGCTCGCTGGGGCAACCGCAGTTGAGATTGATCTCGTCATAGCCCCACTGCTCACCCAGGCGCGCGCAGTGCGCCAGATCGGCCGGCTCGCTGCCGCCCAGCTGCAGGGCCACGGGGTGCTCTTCGGCATTGAAGCGCAGATGGCGCTGCACATCGCCATGCACCAGCGCACCCGTGGTCACCATCTCGGTGTACAGCAGGGTGTGGCGGCTCAGCAGCCGGTGCAGGTAGCGGCAATGGCGATCGGTCCAGTCCATCATCGGGGCGACAGACATGCGCCAGGGGCTCAGGGTGGGTTCCACAGACAATTGAGAAGGCAGGAAAAGACGGGTGGGGGCTGCCGCTGCTGCTCAGAAGGCAAGGCGCCTTTGCACAGCGACCGACGAAAAGCGGCGATTATCCCACCAGCGCCGCCCGGACACTTGCAAGTGGTTATACGTAAAAAGTGCCTCTGGCGCTTGTCTGTAAAGCGCTGAAAGCTATCAAAAACAAAGCATTCTGGGTTTTCCGGGATAACGCCGTGCAGCACCGTGGATCGCCAGCGAATGCCACTCGATGGGCCGCCACGCCCCGGCGCGCTTGCGATTTCCGCTATCTAGTTCCGCTTCCAAGTCCTGCGCAAGAGGCGCCCGCCAAGGGAAACTTCTTGCCGCAGCACAAGAAGCGTTGCCAAATGTTTCGGTGATACTCGCTACGCCGTTTTTGTTCGTGCCCTTGCGTTTGCTTTTTCATGCACCACACCATTTTTGACACGCCGGTGGTCAACACGCTGCTGCGCGTGGTTTCGCAAGCCACCCTTCGCCTGACCGGCTGGACTATCGAAGGCAGCCTGCCAGCCCATGCCGCCAAGAGCGTGCTGATTGCCGCGCCCCACACCAGCAACTGGGATCTGCCCTATACGCTGATGCTGGCTTTCTCGCTGCACCTGCGGGTGTACTGGATGGGCAAGCAAAGTCTGTTCCAGGCGCCTTTTGGCGGGGTGATGCGCTGGCTGGGCGGGATTCCGGTGAACCGGGAGCAGTCGAGCAACCTGGTGGCCAGCTCGGCCCAGGCCATGCGTGCCGCCAAAGGGCCCATGCAATTGATCGTGCCGCCCGAGGGCACGCGCGGCAAGACGCGGCACTGGAAAACCGGCTTTTACTTCATCGCCCAAGAGGCCGGCGTGCCCATCGTGCTGGCGTTTGTGGACTATGGCCGCAAGGTGGGAGGCCTGGGCCCGGTGTTCGAGCCCACGGGCGACCTGGACGCCGACATGGCCACCATCAAGGCGTTTTATGCCCCCATCAAGGGCAAGAATGCGGATCAGTTCGAGACGTGATGCCGGTGCAGCATGTTCCTGATTTTTGCATCAAATTGGCCGCTAGCCTTTTATCCATAAGCGCAAGCAGCTATCAAATTTAAAGAGCCAGATCAGCGTGCTGCAGACTTCTGGTACATCCCCTCGATGGCCTGTGCAAAGTGCAGCATCAGGTTGTTGCGCTTGAGTTTGAGCGTGGGCGTCATGAAGGTGTTTTCTATGGTCCAGGGCTCCAGCGTCAGGTGCACGGCGCGCGGCACGGCGTAGCGGGGGAAACTGGCGGTATTCTTTTCGATGCGCGCCAGCACGGCGCGTTGTACGCTGGGGTGGTGCAGGCTGGTGGCCTCTTGCGGGTTCAGGCCCAGGTCGGCGGCCAGGCGCTGCCATTCTTCCGGCTTGATCACCGCCACGCAGGCAATAAAAGGCCGGTTTTCGCCCACTACAAACGCCTGCTCCAGCGCCGGGTCGGCCAGCACGGCCAGTTCCAGATCACCCGGAGGCACCTTTTCGCCGGTGGAGGTGACGATGATTTCCTTGATGCGGCCCCTGATGTAGATGCGCCCGTTGATGATTTCTGCCTGGTCGCCCGTGCCCAGCCAGCCGTCGGGGCTCAGGATTTTGGCGGTGTCTTCGGGACGATTCCAGTAGCCCTTCATCACGATCGGGCCACGCACCTGCAGCTCGCGGTTGTTGCCAATGCGCACCTCCACACCGGGCAGGGCACGGCCCACGCAGGCGGGGTCGTTGTCTTCTGGGGAATTGGCCGACACCACGGGTGCGGTTTCGGTCATGCCGTAGCCTTGCACCAACTGCAAGCCCAGCCCCAGGAAGCACTTGGCAATAGTGGGTGACAGCGGGGCGCCACCGCTCACGGCCACGCGCACGCGGCCGCCAAACTGCGCCAGCAGTGGCTTGGCCACCAGCGCTTGCAGCAGGGGCCAGGGCAGGGCGGCCATCCAGCCAGCGGCCTTGTTGTCGTCGGCCTGGGGCGCTGGCAGGCCCTGGGCGACACAAAAGCGCGCCCAGCCTTTGTTTTGCGCCGCTTCGTACAGCTGCATCTTCCAGGGCGTGGGCGAGAGCTTTTCGAGCAGCTTGGCGTGGACCCGTTCGTAAATGCGGGGCACCGACACCAGTACCGTGGGGCGCACCGTTTTCAGGTCTTCGGCCAGCAGCGGCACCGAGCGTGCATAGGCCACGCAGCTGCCCGCAGCAATCGGCAGGTAATAGCCACCCGTGCGTTCAAACGTGTGCGACAGCGGCAGGAACGACAGAAACACGTCGTCCACCGTGGGTGCGATGCGCTCAAGCACCGCCTTCACGTCGCTGACCACGTTGCGGTGCGTGAGCATCACGCCCTTGGGCTTGCCGGTGGTGCCCGAGGTATAGACGAGGGCGGCCAGGTCCTCGGGGCCGGGTGGCGTGGGGGCAGGCAGCTCAGCGGCGCGGGGCGCGCTGGCCAGCCATTGCGCCAGCGTGCCAACGGCCGGGCCGTCGGCAGTGGCGGAACAGGTGTGGACCTCGCCATCGTCGTCCATGATGACCACCGCGCGCAATGCCGGAAACGCCGTGCCTACGGCCCGGATGTTCTCCCAGTGCTCGGCCTGGCCCACGATGAGCATGGATGCTTCGCAGTCGGCCAGGATGTAGGCAATGCTGCCTGGGTTGTCGATGGCGTGCAGGGGCACCGGCACGCAGCCTGTGGCCAGCGTGGACTGGTCTGCACACATGGCGTTCAGGCCGTTGGGCAGCAGGATGGCCACGCGGGCGGCAGTGGGCAGCTGCGTGGCAACCATGGCTTGCGCCCATTGCGCCACACGCTGTGCGGCTTGCTTCCAGGTCAGGTGGACCCAGTCATGCGTGGCGGGATCAAATGCACGGTAGGCCTGTGCGTCGGGGGTGTGGGCAACACGGTAGGCGAGGAGCTGGGGCAGCGTTTCGACGCTGGCAAGGTCGGGTGCGAAGGAGGTCATCGAGAGGTGTGCTGAATCGAGAACATGCCGCATGGGGGCCGGTTCTGCGGGAAAACCCGGAGGATCATACCGACACATCTGCGGACACCGCGCAACCATGCATACGCGCATGACGACGGTCAATGACCGATGCTGCAACCGTGCGAGGCACGGCCCCGTTCAGCGCCGGCATTTACGTGACAGACACGTTTGTATCAATACCGCTTCACACGCAGCGCATAAAGTGCAGGGCACATTCAGGGGGGGAGCTTTATGCGCAACATCCAACGATTTTTCTGGTTCTATCTTTTCATTCTGACGGGGTTGTGGCTTGTGGCCGACCTGGCGGTCTGGTCTTCACCCGCCAATTTCTTTGCCTGGCGGGCAGTGCTGATGCAATACAGCGGGGTGCTGGGCATTGGTGTCATGAGCGCAGCCATGGTGCTGGCGGTGCGCCCGGTGGTGTTCGAGCCCTATCTCGGCGGCCTGGACAAGATGTACCGCCTGCACAAATGGCTGGGCATCTCGGGTCTGGTGATCTCCATAGCGCACTGGCTGCTGGCCCAGGGCACCAAGTGGATGGTGGGCTGGGGCTGGCTGCAGCGCCCGGTGCGCGGTCCGCGCCCGGCCTTGCTGGATGCGCCGATACAGCAGTTCTTTTCAAGCCAGCGTGGCCTGGCCGAGAGCATCGGCGAATGGGCCTTTTATGCCGCCGTGTTGCTGATGGTGCTGGCGCTGGTGAAGTCGTTTCCTTACCGGCATTTCTTCAAGACGCATCAGCTGCTGTCGGTGGCCTATCTGGCGCTGGTGTGGCACTCGGTGGTCTTGCTGAAGTTTGATTACTGGACTGGCGTGCTGGGGCCGGTGATGGGTTTGCTGATGGCGGCGGGCACGGTGGCGGCGTTGATGGTGCTTTTTCGGCGCGTGGCCGTGGGCCGGCAGGTGGTGGGCGAGGTGGTGGGTATTCGGCGCCATGAGTCGCTGAACGTGATCGAGGTGGACATCCAGTGCAAGGGCCGTTGGGCCGGGCACCATTCGGGCCAGTTCGCGTTTGTCACCCTGCATGCAGAAGAGGGCCCGCACCCTTACACCATCTCGTCGGCCTGGACGGGCGAAGGGCGCATCACCTTCATCATCAAGGCACTGGGCGACTACACCGGTACGCTGAGCGAGCGCGTGCGCATCGGCGACGTGGTCAAGCTGGAGGGCCCGTACGGACAGTTCAATTTTCAGGGCCCACAAAAGCGCCAGATTTGGGTGGGGGCTGGCATTGGCATCACGCCGTTCATTGCACGCATGAAAGCGCTGGCTGCGGCCTCGGATGGCAAGACCATCGACCTGTTTCACCCCACGGCGGTGTATGACGAGCACGCCATTGGCCTGATGACCCGCGACGCCGAGGCGGCCGGGGTGCGGCTGCATGTGCTCTGGACCCAGCGCGACGGCCTGTTGAATGCGGCACGCCTGACCGGGCAGGTGCCCGACTGGCAAGATGCAGACATCTGGTTTTGCGGGCCTGCACCGTTTGGCCAGTCGCTGAAAAAAGACCTCATCGCCATGGGCTTGCCACAGGGACGCTTCCACCAGGAGTTGTTTCAGATGCGCTGAGCAGGGCCGGCGCGGCGTTCTTCGCGCCTGCTTATGTGGTGTGCCGCGCAGGCGGTTCAGGCCGCCGCTTCGAGCCCCTGCGCAAAGTGCGCTTGCATGGCGCGGGCCGTGGCGCTGGCATCGCGCGCCACCATGGCGGCCAAAATGGCACGGTGCTCGTTCAGTGAATCCTCGATGCGCCCCTGCTTGAGCAGCGAGTTGTGGCGGTTGAGCTTCATCACCTTGCGCAGGTCAGCCACCATCTGGCTGCGCCAGCGGTTGTTGGCCAGCTCCAAAAGCAGCATGTGAAAGCGCTCGTTCACGGCAAAAAAGCGGTCGCGCTCGTCGGCTGCGGCCTCCAGCTCGGCATGCAGATCCTGCAATTCTTTCAGTTGCGCCGGGGTGGCGGTGGTGGCCACCACGCCAGCGGCATCGCTCTCCAGCAGGCTGAGCAGGTGGTACACGTCGCGCAGGTCTTTTTCGCTCATTTCGGTCACGTAGGCGCCACGGCGCACCTTCATCGTGACCAGTCCCTCGGCGGCCAGCACCTTCAGCGCCTCGCGCAGGGGGGTGCGGCTGATGCCAAACTCTTCGGCGATCTTGAGCTCGTCAATCCAGCTGCCGGGCTGCAGCTCGCGGCGGAAGATGCGTTGGCGCAATTGCTCGGCAACTTCTTCGTAAAGCGCGCGGGGAGTGAGGGTGACGGCAGACATGGCCCGGATTGTAAGCTGGCTGGAATATTTTGAATCAATAATTATGAATGATGTAAACTCGCCGCCACATCGGGACCAGCCCTTGCGCCGTTTTACGCACCCACGCCATCTTCGGAGAAGCTTTCGCCATGAGTGACAAACCCCACAACAACGCCCCCGAGTTCGCTGCCGCTTCGCTAGAGGCGTGGACCAAGGCGGCCGCCAAGTCGGCCCCCGGTGGCGATGTGAACGCCCTGAACTGGGTCACGCCCGATGGCATCACCGTCAAGCCGCTGTACACCGCCGAAGACACCGCCAGCCTGCCGTACGCCAACACGCTGCCGGGTTTCGAGCCCTACCTGCGCGGCCCCCAGGCCACCATGTACGCCGTGCGGCCCTGGACGATTCGCCAATACGCGGGTTTTTCGACGGCCGAAGAATCCAATGCTTTTTACCGCAAGGCGCTGGCCGCAGGCGGGCAGGGCGTGAGTGTGGCGTTTGACCTGGCCACGCACCGCGGCTACGACAGCGACCATCCGCGTGTGACCGGCGACGTGGGCAAAGCCGGCGTGGCCATCGACAGCGTGGAGGACATGAAGATCCTGTTCGACCAGATCCCGCTCGACAAGGTGAGCGTGTCGATGACCATGAACGGTGCCGTGCTGCCTGTGCTGGCGGGCTACGTGGTGGCGGCAGAAGAGCAGGGCGTGAGCCAGGACAAGCTCAGCGGAACCATTCAGAACGACATTCTGAAAGAGTTCATGGTGCGCAACACCTACATCTACCCGCCCAAGCCCTCGATGCGCATCATCGGCGACATCATTGGCTACACGGCCAAGAACATGCCCAAGTTCAACTCGATCTCGATCTCGGGTTACCACATGCAGGAAGCCGGGGCCAACCAAGCGCTGGAACTCGCTTTCACGCTGGCCGATGGCAAGGAGTATGTGAAGACCGCCATCGCCTCGGGCCTGGACGTGGACGACTTCGCCGGGCGCCTCTCTTTCTTCTGGGCGATCGGCATGAACTTCTACCTCGAAGTGGCCAAGATGCGCGCTGCGCGCCTGCTGTGGTGCCGCATCATGAAGGAAACCGGCGCCAAGAACCCCAAGAGCCTGATGCTGCGCACCCACTGCCAGACCAGCGGCTGGAGCCTGACCGAGCAAGACCCCTACAACAACATCGTGCGCACCACCATCGAGGCCATGGCGGCGGTGTTTGGCGGCACCCAGAGCCTGCACACCAACGCGCTCGACGAAGCCATTGCGCTGCCCACCGAATTTTCATCGCGCATCGCCCGCAACACGCAGCTCATCATTCAGGAAGAAACCCACATCACCAATGTGGTGGACCCCTGGGCCGGCAGCTACATGATGGAAAAGCTGACGCAAGACATGATGGATGCCGCCTGGAAAATCATCGAAGAAGTCGAAGCCATGGGCGGCATGACGCAGGCCGTGGACAGCGGCTGGGCCAAGCTCAAGATCGAAGCCGCCGCCGCTGAAAAGCAGGCGCGCATCGACAGCGGCAAGGACGTGATCGTGGGCGTGAACAAATACAAACTGGCCAAGGAAGACCCGGTCGACATCCTGCAGATCGATAACGTGATGGTGCGCGACGGTCAGATTGCCCGTCTGGAAAAAATCAAGGCAAATCGGGATGCAGCCAAGGTGCAGCAAGCGCTGGATGCTCTCACTTCTGCAGCGGAAGACGGCAGCGGCAACCTGCTGGAGCTGTCCATCGAGGCCATGCGCCTGCGCGCCACCGTGGGCGAGGTGAGCGATGCGCTGGAAAAGGTTTACGGGCGCCACCGCGCCGATACGCAAAAGGTGACCGGTGTGTACGCTGCTGCTTATGACTCGGCCGAAGGCTGGGACAAACTCAAAGCCGAAATCAACGAATTCGCCGAAACCCAGGGCCGCCGCCCGCGCGTGATGATTGCCAAACTGGGCCAGGACGGCCACGACCGTGGCGCCAAGGTGGTGGCCACCGCGTTTGCCGACTTAGGGTTTGACGTGGACATGGGCCCGCTGTTCCAGACCCCCGAAGAATGCGCGCGCCAGGCGATTGAAAACGACGTGCACGCCGTCGGCGTGAGCACGCTGGCCGCCGGCCACAAGACGCTGGTGCCCGCCATCATCCAGTCGCTCAAGGACCAGGGCGCCGACGACATCATTGTGTTCGTCGGCGGCGTGATCCCCGCGCAGGACTACGAGCACCTGTACGAAGCAGGCGTGAAGGGCATCTACGGCCCCGGCACCCCCATTCCCGCCAGCGCCAAGGACGTGCTGGAGCAGATTCGCAAGGCAGTGGCGTGAACCCAGGCGCGTTGCTGGAGGGCATGTTGCATGGCAATGCTGCCGTGCAGCGCCGTGCCATGTCCAAAGCCATCACGCTGCTCGAATCGACCCGCGCCGATCACCGCGCGCAGGGCGACGAACTGCTCACAGCGCTGTTGCCCCACACCGGCAAATCGTTTCGTCTGGGCATCAGCGGCGTGCCCGGCGTGGGCAAGTCCACCTTTATCGAGGCGCTGGGCCTGTATCTCATCGCTCAGGGCCACCGCGTGGCCGTGCTCACCATCGACCCATCCAGCACGGTTTCGGGTGGCTCCATCCTGGGCGACAAGACGCGCATGGAGCACCTGTCCGTGCACGAAAAAGCCTACATCCGCCCGAGCCCGAGCAGCGGCACGCTGGGCGGCGTGGCAGAGAAAACGCGCGAGGCCATGCTGGTCTGCGAAGCGGCGGGCTACGACGTGGTGATTGTCGAAACCGTGGGTGTGGGCCAGAGCGAAATTGCCGTCAATGGCATGACGGACATGTTCGTGCTGCTGCAGCTTCCCAATGCGGGTGACGACCTGCAGGCCATCAAGAAAGGTGTGATGGAGATCGCCGATCTGGTGGTCATCAACAAGGCCGACCTCGACAAGAACGCCGCCACGCGCGCCGAGGCGCAGATCACATCCAGTCTGCGCATCCTGAGCCAGCACGGCAACCCTGAAAACGCCCACCACAACGAAGCCCTGTGGCACCCCAAGGTGGTGCAGATCAGCGCATTGCTGGGGCAGGGCGTGGACAGCTTCTGGGCCGCGGTCACGCAGTTTCGGCAGTTGCAAACCGCCAACGGCCGCCTGGCCACGCGGCGCGAGAAGCAGGCGCTGGCCTGGATGTGGGAGCGAATCGACGCGGGCCTCAAGCTCGCATTTCGCCAGCACCCCCGGGTCGTACAGCTGCTCCCCCAGATGCAGGCCGATGTGGCGGCGGGGCGCATCGCGGCATCCACTGCGGCAAGAAATCTGCTGCTAGCGCACGCCCATCAAGCGCAAGCAGCTATCAAATAGATAGTAAGCAATAAACCGAATTCACCAAAGGACGACCATGCAAGACATCCTGGATCAACTGGAGAAAAAGCGTGCGCTGGCACGACTGGGCGGCGGGCAAAAGCGCATTGACGCGCAGCACGCCAAGGGCAAGCTCACGGCGCGCGAGCGCATTGAGCTGCTGCTGGACGACGGCACGTTCGAGGAATGGGACATGTTCGTCGAGCACCGCTGCACCGACTTTGGCATGGAAGCCAACAAGATCCCCGGCGATGGTGTGGTTACGGGCTACGGCATGATCAACGGCCGCTTGGTGTTTGTGTTCAGCCAGGACTTCACCGTGTTTGGCGGTGCGCTGTCTGAAACCCATGCCGAGAAAATCTGCAAGGTGATGGACCAAGCCATGAAGGTGGGCGCACCCGTCATCGGCCTCAACGACTCGGGCGGCGCGCGCATCCAGGAGGGCGTGGCCAGCCTGGGTGGCTATGCCGACGTGTTCCAGAAAAACGTGCTGGCCAGCGGCGTGATTCCGCAGATCAGCATGATCATGGGCCCGAGCGCCGGTGGCGCCGTGTATTCGCCCGCCATGACCGACTTCATCTTCATGGTCAAGGATTCGAGCTACATGTTCGTCACCGGCCCCGAAGTGGTCAAAACCGTGACGCATGAAGAGGTGACCGCCGAGGAACTGGGCGGCGCCATCACCCACACCACCAAGAGCGGCGTGGCGGACCTGGCGTTCGAAAACGACGTGGAGGCGCTGATGATGCTGCGCCGCCTGTACAACTACCTGCCGCTGAACAACCGCGAAAAAGCGCCCGTGCGCCCAAGCAACGACCCGGCCGACCGCGCCGACCTGTCGCTCGACACCCTGGTGCCCGACAACGCCAACAAGCCCTACGACATGAAGGAGCTGATCCTCAAGACGGTGGACGATGGCGACTTTTTTGAGCTGCAGCCCGAATACGCCAAGAACATCCTCATCGGCTTTGCCCGCATGGAAGGCCAGACCGTGGGCATCGTCGCCAACCAGCCGCTGGTGCTGGCGGGCTGCCTGGACATCAAGTCGAGCATCAAGGCCGCGCGTTTTGTGCGCTTTTGCGATGCGTTCAACATCCCGGTGGTCACGTTTGTGGACGTGCCCGGCTTCATGCCAGGTACTTCTCAAGAGTACGGCGGCATCATCAAGCACGGCGCCAAGCTGCTCTACGCATACGCCGAGTGCACCGTGCCCAAGATCACCGTCATCACCCGCAAGGCTTACGGCGGCGCGTACGACGTGATGAGCTCCAAGCACCTGCGCGGCGACGTGAACCTGGCCTGGCCCAACGCCGAAATCGCCGTGATGGGCGCCAAGGGCGCGGTGGAAATCATCTTCCGCGAAGACAAGAACGACCCCGTCAAGCTCGCCGCCCGCGAGGCCGAATACAAAGAGCGTTTCGCCAACCCGTTTGTGGCAGGTGCCCGTGGCTTTATCGACGACGTGATCCTGCCGCACGAGACACGCAAGCGGATCTGCCGGTCGCTGGTGATGCTGCGCGACAAGAAGTTGGAAAACCCATGGCGCAAGCACGGGAACATTCCGCTGTGAGTGCATCCATGAATCCAGTACGCGTGGACCTGCAAAAGCTCTTTGATCAGTACGCGGAAATTACTGGGCCAGCTGATCAACAGAAGTATGACGATCTGGAAAATTTCACAGACCGCCTGAAAGACATCTTGCTGGGTAATGCGTTCTTCAAAGACGCTGAATCTCTCGAACTCGCACTAAAGGAAGTGCGCTTGCACGCGGAGATCTGTGTGGCAAACGCACCCAATCAAGCGTCAGGTAACTGTTCTCGGCATGGTGCGCATACCGGGACTCGTTGTATGAAATGCGGAAAGATTTGAGGCTAAAAATGTTCACAAAAATCCTGATCGCCAATCGTGGCGAAATCGCGTGCCGAGTGATTGCAACGGCAAAGAAGATGGGCATCGCCACCGTCGCCGTCTACTCCGACGCCGACAAGGAAGCCCGCCACGTCAAGCTGGCCGATGAGGCCGTGCACATTGGCGCCGCGCCCAGCCGCGAGTCGTACCTGCTGGCCGACAAGATCATTGCCGCCTGCAAGCAGACGGGCGCACAGGCCGTGCACCCAGGCTATGGCTTCCTCTCTGAAAACGAAGCCTTTGCCAAGCGCTGCGAAGACGAAGGCATTGCCTTCATCGGCCCCAAGGCGCATTCGATTGCGGCCATGGGCGACAAGATCGCATCGAAGAAGCTGGCCAACGAGGCCAAGGTCAACACGATTCCTGGCTACAACGACGCGATTGCCGGCCCCGAGCAGGCAGTGGAAATTGCCAAGGGCATTGGCTACCCCGTGATGATCAAGGCCTCGGCCGGCGGTGGTGGCAAGGGCCTGCGCGTGGCCTACAACGACAAGGAAGCGTTTGAAGGCTTTGCCAGTTGCCAAAACGAAGCCCGCAACAGCTTTGGCGATGACCGCATCTTCATCGAAAAATTCGTGCAGGAGCCGCGCCACATCGAGATCCAGGTACTGGGCGACAGCCACGGCAACGTGATCTATCTGAACGAGCGCGAATGCTCTATCCAGCGCCGCCACCAGAAGGTGATCGAAGAGGCGCCATCGCCCTTCATCTCTGATGCCACCCGCAAGGCCATGGGCGAGCAGGCCGTGCAGCTGGCCAAGGCCGTGAAGTATCAGAGCGCTGGCACGGTGGAGTTTGTGGTCGGCAAGGACCAGGACTTTTACTTTCTGGAGATGAACACGCGCCTGCAGGTGGAACACCCGGTGACCGAATGCATCACAGGCCTGGACCTGGTGGAGCTGATGATCCGCGTGGCGGCGGGCGAGGCGCTGCCGCTTACGCAAGCCGATGTGAAGCGCGACGGCTGGGCCATCGAGTGCCGCATCAATGCCGAAGACCCTTTTCGCAACTTTTTGCCGTCCACGGGCCGGTTGGTGCGCTTTCAGCCGCCGGAGGAATCCATGTTCCAGTCGGACACCAGCAAGAAGCTGGGCGTGCGCGTGGACACGGGTGTGTACGAGGGCGGCGAGATCCCCATGTATTACGACTCGATGATCGCCAAGCTCATCGTGCACGGCACCGACCGCAACGACGCCATCACCAAGATGCGTGCCGCGCTCAACGGCTTTGTGATTCGCGGCATCAGCAGCAACATCCCGTTCCAGGCCGCGCTGCTGGCGCACCCCCGTTTTGTGACGGGCGATTTCAATACCGGTTTTATTGCCGAAAACTACAGCAAGGGTTTTGCGGCCGAAGACGTGCCGCACGACGATCCGCTGTTCCTGGTGGCGCTGGCCGCCTACATGAACCGCCGTTACCGCGCCCGCGCCTCGGGCATCAGCGGCCAGCTGGCCGGGCACGAGGTGAAGGTGGGTGAAGAGTTTGTGGTGATCGTCCTTGGCGCCGAAGGCCAGAACCAGCAGCACGAAGTCACGGTGACGGACTTCGAAATAGATGGCAAATCGCTCTCCAGCGCAGTATCGGTGGGCGGCAAAAACTATCAGATCAGTAGCACGGCCACGCTGGGGCAGATTCGCGTGCAGGGCGCTTGCAATGGCCAGGGCTTCACGGCCCAGGTCGAGCGCGGTGTGGGCAAGAACCCGCTGGCGCTGCGCATTGCGCACAACGGCACGCAGATCGACGCGCTGGTGCTGTCGCCGCTGGGCGCACGGCTGCACAAGCTGATGCCGTTCAAGGCACCACCAGACCTTTCCAGGTTTTTGCTGTCGCCCATGCCCGGCCTGCTGGTCGATGTAGCGGTGCAGCCCGGCCAGAAGGTGCAGGCGGGTGAAAAGCTGGCCGTGATCGAGGCCATGAAGATGGAAAACATCCTCTTTGCTGCGCAAGACGGCGTGGTGGGCAAGATCGTGGCGGGCAAGGGCGAATCGCTGGCGGTGGATCAGGTGATCCTGGAATTCCAGTGATCCCTGCCGAAATCCAACCCGAGGGGGCTTGCCCCCTTTTTTATGAGTGTTTTTGGCCTCTAGCGCTTATGCAGTAAGCGCGAGTAGCTATTGAAATAGAAGTAAAAACGCTTCAGCCACTGGAGAATTTCCATGACAAACAACACCGTGCAACGCCCTTTCAGGGTGCTGGGCATCCAGCAGGTGGCCATTGGCGGCACCAACAAACAGCGCATGAAAGCCCTGTGGGTGGACATGCTGGGCCTGGAACAGACCGGCACTTTCAAAAGCGAACGCGAGAACGTCGATGAAGACATCCTGGCCATGGGGCAGGGCGCCTTCAAGGTCGAGGTGGACATCATGCAGCCACTGGACATCGATAAAAAGCCTGCGGTGCACACCACGCCGCTCAACCACATCGGCCTGTGGATCGACGACCTGGCCGCCGCCGTCGAGTGGCTCACCGCGCAGGGCGTGCGCTTTGCGCCCGGTGGCATCCGCAAGGGCGCGGCGGGTTTTGACATCTGCTTTCTGCACCCCAAGAGCAACGACGAGTTCCCGATTGCGGGCGAGGGCGTGCTGATCGAGCTGGTGCAAGCGCCCCCGGATGTGATCGCCGCGCTCGGCTGAGGCGTTGGCCCTGCTGAACACGGCGCCAGGTCGCATTGTGGTGCCCACAAATCACGCGGCTGAAGCAAACCTTTCGGCACATCAATGCTGGCTCTGTGAAATCCCTTTGGACGGACAGGAAAAATGGAACGACGACACGAAACAGACCGGCGCAGCGGTCAAGACAGAAGGCAGCAAGAGCAAGGCCCGCCGACGAGTTTTGAGCAGCGCCGCACCATTGAGGCCCGCCAGCCCGAATTGACGGAGCTGGAATTGAGTGATGAAGAGTTGAAGGCGTTGGGATTCACTCCACCCACCCAACCCATCCAACCCACGTAGCACCGTTTACCCCCGTCAAAATGATGTGGTGGCACTTGTAAGGCGCGATCCGCAGCCTTTTTAACCACCATGAAAACACCGCTCCTGCGCATCGCCTTCGTGCGGTGCGGTCGGGAATTGGTCTGTTTCACCTGATATAAACCGCATCGAATGCTCGCAATGGGGCTTTTTTTTCCCCGTTACGCACTCGCTGCCCCCCACCTCAAAGGCCCTTCATGTCCTCTACCGCCACCCCATCCTCCAGCCAGCCCCTGCAAATGCATCGCCGCGTGGCGCCCTCTGCGGCCCAGGGCCCGTGGACGGTTGATGCCATTCAGGCGCTGCTCGACAAGCCCTTTCTGGACTTGCTGTTCGAGGCGCAGACCGTGCACCGCCAGCACTGGCCCGCGGGCGATATCGAGCTGGCCACGCTGCTGTCGGTCAAAACCGGCGGCTGCCCCGAAAATTGTGGCTACTGCCCGCAGTCTGCCGAGTTCGACACCGGCGTGAAGGCCGAGAAGCTGATGGAAGTGGACGAAGTGGTGCGCGCTGCGCAAGCCGCCAAAGACGCCGGCGCCACCCGCTTTTGCATGGGCGCCGCCTGGCGCGCCCCCAAGGACCGTGACATCGAAAAGGTCAGCGCCCTGATTGGCGCCGTGAAAGGCCTGGGCCTGCAGACCTGCGCCACGTTGGGCATGCTCGAATCGCACCAGGCGCAGGCGCTCAAGGATGCGGGGCTCGACTATTACAACCACAACCTCGATACCGCCCCCGAGTACTACACCGACGTGGTCAGCACCCGCGCCTACCAGGACCGATTGAACACCCTGCAGCATGTGCGCAGCGCAGGCATCAGCGTGTGCTGCGGAGGCATTGTTGGCATGGGCGAGGCGCCCGTGCACCGCGCGGGCCTGATCGCCCAGCTGGCCAACCTGCAGCCCTACCCGGAATCGGTGCCCATCAACAGCCTGGTGCGCGTGCCCGGCACCCCGCTGGCCGACAGCGAACCGGTCGATCCGCTGGACTTTGTGCGCGTGATCGCGGTGGCCCGCATCACCATGCCCAAGGCCCGCGTGCGCCTGTCGGCAGGCCGCCAGCAGTTGGGTGATGCGGTGCAGGCGCTGTGCTTCATGGCCGGGGCCAACTCGATTTTTTATGGCGATAAATTGCTGGTGACCGGCAACCCCGATGTGGAAGCCGATGTGCAACTGCTGGCCAAACTGGGCCTGAGCGGCCACCGCATTACTACCACCGAGGCAGATGACCTGCAGGCGCTGTCGCAACCTCAGGGGGCGTGCGCCTGAGCCCGGTGTACCGCATGCGCACAGAAGGGTGAGTGCGATGGATAGTTGCTATTAAAAAAATAGCTGCTTGCCCTTTATCCATAAGCGCTAGCAGCTATTTTTGTATAAATCCGCAAAAACGTGCCTTTGCCCTTTGAATAGGCAGTTTGGGCTTGAGCTCAGGCGGTGTGGGCTTCGGCCATGGTGTCCCAGGCCTTGAGGGCTTCGGCGGCGTACATCAACGATGGCCCGCCGCCCATGTAGACGCTCACGGCCAGCATCTCTTCGAGTTCGGCGCGTGTGGCGCCCAGTTTCAGCAGTGCCTTGACGTGAAAGCCGATGCACCCCGAGCAGTGCTGGCTTACGCCAATGGCCAGGGCGATCAGCTCTTTGTGCTTGGCGCTGATCGCGCCCTCGGCCATGGAGGCCTGGGCGAGTTGGGCAAACCCGCGCATGGCGTCAGGCTGGGCCTTGCGGAAGGTGGCCAGGCTTTCATTGATGTTGTGTATCAGACCTGCATGGTCAAAGGTACTCATGACTGAAATTCCATGAAATAGGGAGTCAAAACAGGCGGGTCGAAAAAATCACTTTCGGGGCCGCTGGCTGGCGCGGCCCCATCCGCCGCTCTCGCGCGGCCAGGGCTGCGTCAGTTATCGCTTCAGGGGGCAGGTGTTGATGCCCAGCAGCGTGTAGGCGGGGCAAAAGCGGAACAGGCCGGTGGCCAAAGGCACCACGCCCAGCCAGCCCCACCAGCCCACGGTGCCGGTGGCAGCCAGTGCGATCAGTACCAGTCCGGCCACGATGCGCAAGACACGATCAATGGTTCCAACGTTGATTTTCATGATTTTTCCTTTGCTTTGGGACTTTGCAGCCCTTGAGCGGACTGCTTTGCGAAAAGGCAGAGCGGCCCGCAAGCCGCTTCACCTGGTTACTCGAACGAAGGCGTCACGGGTTTGACCACAGGCTTGCCGGCGGCCACCCAGGCATCAAAACCACCGGCAATCGACTGCACCTGCAGATAGCCCATGTCCTGCATGGCACACGCGGCCAGCGCGGCGCGGCCACTGGTTTTGCAATACACAACCACCTTCAGGTCGCGCGACGTCAGTGCCGGTGTACTGCTGAGCTTGAACTCCAGCAGGCCGCGCGACGCATGGATGGCGCCGGGCAGGTGTCCTGCCTGGTATTCGTCGGCCTCGCGCACGTCGATCAGCACGTCGGCTTCGCGGATGGCCTGCTCGGCCTGGTCCACTGGGATTTCCTGGACACGGGTTTTTGCAGCGGTGACCAGGTCGTGGGCGGTTTTCATGCGGTTCCTTGTGGGGGTGTTTGGAAATGGAGGGAAGGGAAAGCGGGCAGGGTGGTGGGGCGCCTCAGCCACGGCGAATGGGTCGCTGCAGCTGCAGCGCCACGCTGCCCACCGAGCCGCCGTTGGCCACCTGCTGGTAGCCCTGCTGCCGCAACCACTGCGCCGCCATGCCCGAGCGTGCACCCGACAGGCAGCACAACACAAGGGGCGTGGCCTTGTCGGGCAAGACCTGCGCGCAATCGGTGCCCAGGCGGTCGAGCGGCAGGTTGATGGCGCCGTCCACATGGCCGGCTTCAAATTCGCCGGGCGAGCGCACATCGACCACCAGGGGCGTGGCAGGCTGTGGGAAGGTGGTGGTTTCCATGGTGTCTTTGGGGAGAGATGGGTGGGGTTACTTTGCGGCCGGGGCATCCACGGTGGCGGCGTGCAACGCGCGCTCGTCCAGCTGCCCCGTCAGGGCCAGCAGGCGCAGGCGCTCGAGCGTGAGGGATGTGCGCAGCTGCGCCATGGCCAGCTCGGCTGCGGCTGCATCGTTTTGCGCGTTGAGCAGGTCCAGCGTGGTGCGGTCGCCTACCTGGCGGCCGAGCTGGGTTGCGTCCAGGCGGGCCTGGCTGGCGCGCAGGGCGGCGTCTTGTGCCTCGGTGCGTGCCGTGCCCGCCTGCAGGCGCAGCCACGCGGCGCGTGTTTGCTGCGCCACCTGCTGGCGTGCGCGGTCGAGTTCTGCTTCGGCCTTGGCTTGCAGGTGCAGCAGCTCTTGCTGGCGCGCGCTGCGCTGGCCACCGGTGTAAAGCGGCACGGTGATCTGCACGCCCACCAGGTGTTGCTGGGCGGTGTTGCTGCCATGGCCGTAGCGGCCCGAGCCGCTCAGGTGCTCGCGGCTTGCCTGTGCGACCAGGTCCACGGTGGTGCCTGCGCCGCGGGCATATTGGGCGACATCCTGGCGCGCCACCTCGACGGCCAGGGTTTGCTGGCGCAGGCCAGGGTTGGCTGCTGCCGCCTGGTCCAGCCACTGGGGCAGGGCAGGCAGGGCGGGGGAGGCCAGCAAAGCCGGTGCCGGCGCCACCTGCAGCGCGTCGACCGACCAGCCGGTGGTGTCCGCCAGGGCGCGCTGGGCGATCTGCAAATCCACCTCGGCTGCAAGCACCTGCGCATCGATGCCACGGGCGCGCGCAGCGGCTTCGTGGGTGTCGGTGACGGGAGCATCTCCTAGTTCAAAGCGGTCTTGCGCCTCCACCAGTGCCTTGTTGACGGCCGTTTGCTGGCGCTGCAGCAGGCGCAGTGCGTCCTGCGCCAGCGCCACGGCAAAGTAGCGCTCGGCGGTTTGCAGCATGAGGGCCTGTTCGGCTGCCTGCCACTGCACATCGGCCAGATCGGCAGACAGCGTGAGCTTGCGGCCCTGCGCCGTGCGTTCGGGGCTGTAGATGGGCATGCGGGCACCAATGCTCCAGCGCGCCCCCGGGCCGTTGTCCACCGACGTGTTGAACGCCACATCTGACGAGGTGCCCATTGCGGGCGCAGAGAACGACGCCCCGGCGGTCGATGTTCTGGAGCCCATGGCACCCCCCGCCGCCGTGGCAGCCACCGTGGGGCGCCACAGCGCGCTGGCCTGATCCCGCCGCGCCTGGCCCGCCTGCAGCGCAGACTGCGCCACGGCCATGTCGGGGTCATGCTGGCGTGCAGCCTGCCAGGCCTGCAGCAGGTCGGCCGCGTGGGCGCCCGTGAGGCCCAGCGCCAGCAAAGCGGCCCACAGCGGCTTCATGCGCATGGTGTGACCTCCGCTCAATTGCCTGCCGCCGCGCCCAGCTTGCGCATGATGGTTTCCATCAAGCACCACCGGGTGAAGCCGCTTTGCAGCAGATTGACGCCCACAAAGGCGGTAAACCACAGCCAGTTGGCGTTGTGAAAGATGGGGCTGCCCGCTACGCCCAGGGCCAGCGACAGCAGGATGAAGAAGCCGCCGATGATGCGAACGAGTTGCCAAGAGGTCATTGTGAATCTCCGAAGTTGAAGGATGGAAAAAACAAAAGGGTTGCAGGTTTACTTGGGGCCGGAGGGCTCTTGCAGGCGCGCGATGCCCAGGATCTTGAGCACATATTTCTCGTAGATCGGGTCGGTATTGCCAGACTTGATCTTGCCGAGGAAATATTTCTCGAATGCGATCTTGCCCAGGTGCACCCATTTGCCCTTCTTGAACCAGTTGACGTTGCGCGGCGGAATCTGCGGCAGCGCAACAAAGGCTGCGCCGGTGTCGCCCATGTCGGCCAGGCAGATCGCATTCCAGGTGGCGGTGGCGGTGGCGGGGTGGCCTTCCAGGTCGGCCGCGATGTTGTGCACGATGGCCGACACCATGGTTTCGATCATGTAGCCGGTCTTGGGTGCGCCGGTGGGCACGGGCGTCACCTCCACGGGCGGAATGGCCACGCACACGCCCGCTGCAAAGATGTTGGGGTAGGCCTTGCTGCGCTGGTGCTCGTCGATCAGCACAAAGCCGCGCGGGTTGCACAGGTTGGGCACGGCGGCCACGGCGGCCACGCCCTTGAAAGCGGGCAGCATCATAGAGAGCTTGAATGGCAACTCGTGCTGCTTGATCAGGTTGCCCTGTTCGTCGAGCTGGTCCACCATCATCTTGCCGTCTTCCACGCGCGTGGTGCGGGCGTTGGTGATCCACTTGATGTCCTGGCCGCGCAATTCGCTCTCGAGCATGCTCTTACTGTCGCCCACGCCACCCAGGCCGAGGTGGCCGATGTAGGGCTCGCTGGTGACATAGGTGAGGGGCACCTTGTGGCGCAGCTTGCGCTTGCGCAGGTCGGCCGAAACGATAAAGGCAAACTCATACGCCGGGCCAAAGCAGCTGGCGCCGGGCATGGCGCCAATCACCATCGGCCCGGGGTTTTCAAGGTACTTCTCGTAGTCTGCCCAGAAGCCCAGGGCATGGTCCACCGTGCAGATGGAGTGCGTGTGGCCGTCGATGGGGCCTGCGCCAGGCACTTCCTCGAATGCAAGGCGCGGGCCGGTGGTGATGACCAGATAGTCGTAAGGCACGGTCTGACCGTTGGCCAGCGTGACGCTGTTACCGGTGGCGTCGATGGTCTGGACAGCGCTGGCAATGAAATCAATGCCCTTGCGCTGCAGCAGCGGGCCGATTTGCAGCACGATATCGTCGCGTTTTCGCCAGCCCACCGCGATCCAGGGATTCGAGGGCACGAACTGGAAGTAGTCCACCGCGCTGATCACGGTGACGCGATGTTGCGTGGACAGCTTGCCGCGCAACTCGTAGGCTGCGGGCATGCCGCCAATGCCTGCTCCGATAACGACGATATGGGCCATGGTTTGTCTCCTGTGGTGCCTTGTTGAAAATCAGTGCATATCAGTGAGTCAGTGCGGCGCAGCCTCTGTCGGGCCACTATTGCCGTCGGGTGAAATGGATTGCCCGGAAACGGACTGGCCGCTGGCAGGGTGCCGGTGCTGCTTGCGGTAGGCCGCGTAATACAGCGTAGGGATGACCACCAGCGTGAGCACGGTGGAGACAAAGATGCCGAAAATCAGCGAAATGGCCAGGCCATTGAAGATCGGGTCATCGAGGATGAAGAACGCACCAATCATGGCCGCCAGCCCCGTCAGCACAATGGGCTGGGCGCGGGTAATGGCCGAGTGCACGATGGCGTCTTTGAGCGGAGTGCCTTCACGCACCTGCAAATTGATGAAGTCGACCAGCAGGATGGAGTTGCGCACGATGATGCCGGCCAGCGCGATCATGCCGATCATGCTGGTGGCCGTGTACTGCGCGCCCAGCAAGGCGTGGCCTGGCATCACGCCAATGATGGTCAGCGGGATAGGCGCCATGATGATCAGCGGCGTGAGGTAGCTGCCGAACTGCGCCACCACCAGCAGGTAGATGAGGATCAGGCCCACGGCGTAGGCGGCGCCCATGTCGCGGAAGGTCTCAAAGGTGATCTGCCACTCGCCGTCCCACTTGATGGCGTAGTCGCGCAGCGCATCCGAGGGCTGGCGCACAAAATATTCCACCAGCGGGCCGCCACCCGGGGTCTCGATCTGCGCGATGGCGCTGCGCATCTGGAACATGCCGTACAGCGGGCTGTCCACCTTGCCGGCCATGTCGGCCACCACAAAGTTCACCGGCAGAAGGTCTTTGTGATAGATGGGCTGCTCGCGCACGGTGTCGCTTACCGTGACCAGCTCACTGATGGGCACCTGCTTGCCCGACGCGCCGCGCACGGTCAGCTGCAGCAGCGCGGCCAGATCGCCATGGCTTTCTTCGGGCAACTGCAGCACCACGGGGGCGGGGTATTTGCTGGCGTCGTGCAGATAGGTGGCGGCTTCGCCGGCCAAGCCAGCACGCAGCGTGCCCACAATGGCCTGCTGGGGTATGCCCAGCAGCGCGGCCTTGCGCCGGTCGATCAGCAAAAGCTTGCGCGGCGCGCTGGCAATGCTGCTGTCATCCACGTCCACCAGACCGGCGGTCTGGCTGAACACTGCACGCACGGCCTTGGCCATCTGGCGCCGACCTTCGGCTTCGGGGCCATAGATTTCGGCCACGATGGGCGACAGCACCGGCGGCCCTGGTGGCACTTCAACCACCTTCACATTGGCACCCATGCGCTGCCCGATCTGCTGCAGGGCAGGGCGCACCCGTGTGGCAATGGCGTGGCTCTGGTCCTTGCGGTGCGATTTGTCCACCAGGTTCACCTGGATGTCGCCCACATCGCCCCCGGCGCGCAGGTAGTACTGGCGCACCAATCCGTTGAAATTGATGGGTGCCGCCGTGCCTGCGTAAGCCTGGTAATCGGTGACCTCAGGCACGGTGGCCAGATAGGAGCCCAGCTCGTGCAGCACCGCAGCCGTTTGTTCTACCGGGGTGCCTGCAGGCATGTCCACCACCACCTGGAACTCGGACTTGTTGTCAAACGGCAGCATCTTGAGCAGCACCAGCCCTGTGGCGGGCAGGGCCACCGACAGCGCAATCAGTACCGCCACGCCCAGTCCCAGCAACCGGCGGTTGCGGGGGCCGCGCTGGTCGTCGAGCAAGGGCGTGAAGATGCGGGTGAAAAGGGGGGTGATGCGGGCCGCCATGCCTGAGGGTGCAGCGGGGGCGTGGCCTGCGCTGCCGCCTTGTGCAGGGTGCGCCTTCATCCACAAACGCGCCAGCCAGGGCGTGACCACGAAGGCGATGGCCAGCGACAGCAGCATGCCCATGCTGGCGTTGATGGGGATCGGGCTCATGTAGGGGCCCATCAGGCCCGACACAAACGCCATGGGCAGCAGCGCGGCAATCACCGTGAACGTGGCCAGGATGGTGGGGCCGCCCACTTCGTCCACCGCGCCCGGAATGATCTGCGCGAGTGTCTTGCCCGGAAAGAGCTGCTGGTGCCGGTGAATGTTTTCAACCACCACGATGGCATCGTCCACCAGGATGCCGATGGAGAAAATCAGCGCGAACAGCGACACCCGGTTGAGAGTGAAACCCCAGGCCCACGAGGCAAACAGCGTCACGGTGAGCGTCAGCACCACGGCCGTGCCCACAATGGCGGCCTCGCGCCGGCCCAGCGCAATGAACACCAGCGCCACCACCGAAGCCGTGGCAAACAACAGTTTCTGGATGAGCTTTTGGGCCTTGTCGTTGGCCGTGGCGCCGTAGTTGCGCGTCTCGGCCACTTCAACGCCATCCGGAATGACGGTGTTGCGCAGCTGCTCCACCCGCTGCATGACGGCGTTGGCCACGTCGATGGCGTTCTCGCCCGGCTTCTTGGTGACCAGTAAGGTGACAGCGGGGTATTCGCCGCCACCGTTGGCCTCGGCCTTGCCGTGCCACACGTAGCGGCTGGGGGGCAAGGGGCCATCGTTGACTTCGGCCACGTCTTTCAGAAACAGGGGTTTGCCGCCACGTACCCCCACCATCAGCTCGGCAACGTCGCTGGCCTGCATGAGAAACGGGCCTGCCTCTACGGCCACCGCCTGGTTGCCGCTGATGAGTTCACCCACGGGCATGCCCATGTTGGCGGACTGCAGCGCGCTGCGCAGATCCTGCACGGTGGTGCCGGTGCTGGCCATGCGCGCCGGGTCCAGGCGCACCATGACGGCCCGGCCCGGGCCGCCCACCGTTTGCACTTCGCGCGTGCCGGCCACCCGCTTGATTTCAGCTTCCATGCTGTGGGCCACGCGCTCCAGCGCAAAAGCGCCGGTGTCTGCGTTTTTGCTGAAAAGTGTGAGGGTGACGATGGGAACATCGTCAATGCCCTTGGGTTTGATGATGGGCTCCAGCACCCCCAGATCGCGCGGTAGCCAGTCGGTGTTGCTCCGCAAGGTGTCATGCAGCCGCACCAGAGCTTCGGTGCGTTCAACGCCCACCTTGAACTGCACCGTAAGAACCGCCACGCCCGGGCGCGAAACCGACATCACATGTTCGGTGCCCGCCATTTGCGAGAGCACCTGCTCGGCCGGGGTGGCCACCATCTGCTCCACATCGGTCACCGAGGCGCCCGGGAATGGAATCAGCACATTGGCCATGGTCACGTTGATCTGCGGCTCTTCCTCGCGCGGCGTCACCATCACGGCAAACACGCCCAGCAAAAACGCCACCAGCGCCAGCAACGGCGTGATCTGCGCGCTCTGGAACAAGGCCGCAATGCGGCCCGAAATGCCCAGGGCCTGCGGTGTGGGGTTGTTCATGTCGTCCATCTCAGCGCACCTTGGCGGCTGCCTGCGGATCGGTGGCTACCTTGTCACCCGGACGCAGGCCACTCAGCACCTCGACCTGTTCGCCGCTGCGACGGCCCAGCCGCACCTGGCGCAACAGGGGCCGGCCTTGCGCATCCAGCACATAGACCCCCGTCATTTCAGCACGGCGCACCACCGCACTGGCAGGAATCTGCACCCGCAGCTCGCCCGCTGCGAGGGCGGCTGCAGGCAACCACAGCCGGGCAAACATGCCAGGTGTTGCGCCCTGGAGGTCGGGGGCCAGTGCGACACGCAACTGCACTGTGTGCGTGGCGGCATCCACCGTGGGTAGCAACTGGATCTGGCCGGGCTGCACGGCAATATTCGACGTTGTCAGCCCGGGTATTTCAGCTTGCAGGTTCTGGCTGCCGACCAGTGCAGTGGCCGCCATCTGCGGGACCATGGCGGTCACGCGCAAGGCCGAGGGGTCATACAGCCGCACCAGTGGGCGCCCCGGCATCGCCATGTCGCCCAGCGCCACCGGAACCTCGCTGATGACACCAGCGTAGGGCGCTTTCAGCACATAAAAGCCCGACTGCGTGGTGGCGGCCCCTGCCTGCGCCTGCAACGCCTGCACCTGGGCCTGGCTGGCCTGCAACTGCGCTTGGGCGCGGTCAAGCGCCGCCTGGCTGATGTATTGTTTTTGAAAAAGCTGCTTTTGGCGCTCGAACTCTTTGCTGGCCACCTGCATGCTGGCGCGGGCTGCATCCACCTGCGCCACGCTGGCGGCGGCACTTTGCGAAGCCACCCGGGCATCAATACGCACCAGCTCCTGCCCGGCCTTGACCGTATCGCCCACTTTCGCGTGGAGTGCAACGATGGCGCCCTGCACCTGGGCTGACAGCGTGGTGTCACGCACGGCCTCCACTACACCATCCACGCTGGCTTGCCGGGTTGCGCCATTGGCCAGCACTTCGTGGGTTTTGAGCGGTGTGGCTTCAACAGCCCACGCAGTTTGCACAACCAACAGGCAGGTCAGCAATGCGGCAGTGGCGAGTCGAGGCATCAGCATCCGGTTCTCCATACCCATCAGTGGGTTCAGTAGCAGTTTGTTCATTATTTAACTAAATAGCTAATTAGTCAATTATTGTATGATAGCGACTGGCCTGATCTTGGGTAGCGCTGGTATCTCCAGCCCTTCAGGCCCAGGAGTGACGAATGAAAAACATGCCTCCAGAAGCGCTGGAAGAGGTTGCCGGGTACTTTCAGGTGCTGGCTGAGCCCACGCGCCTGCGCATCCTCAACATCCTGCGAGACGGAGAGCGCAACGTGGGTGATCTGGCGCAAATGTGTGGCTACACGGCAGCCAACGTGTCGCGCCACCTTTCGTTGATGACCAAGAACGGCCTCGTCAAGCGGGAAGGGCGGGGCACCAGCGTGTATTACCGCTTTGCAGACGAATCCGTGTATGCGTTGTGCGACCTGGTGTGCGACAACATTGCCCGCCAGATCGCGCGCTCGGAAGCCAGCAGGGCCAGTTTTTCAGTGTCCTCTGATTTGGAGTAGCGGCTGCCCGGGGTCGCACTGCCCGATTGCTGCAAGCTTTTTGCAAAACCGGGTCGGGCCGCTGCTGTGGCAAGGCCGGTAAAGTACCGGGGCGGAAGCGACGCACGAACCACTCTGAACGCCCCATGAGCACCACCCCCACCCCCATTCAGACCGATTTCATCATCATCGGTGCCGGAATTGCCGGCGCTTCGGTGGGCTATTGGCTCGCCCCGCATGGCAAGGTGGTCATCCTTGAGCGCGAATCCCAGCCGGGCTACCACTCCACGGGAAGGTCGGCTGCCCTTTACATGGCCAGCTACGGATCGGAGCAAGTGCGCGGCCTCACGCGCGCCAGCCTGGATTTTTTCCGTAACCCGCCCAGCGGGTTCACTGATTACCCGCTACTCAAGCCACGGGGCGCCATGATGGTCGCCACCGCCGGGCAGTTGGATGCGCTCAACGCGCACTGGAAAATGCTCAGCGCGCTCGACCCCCATGCACAGTTCATCACCGGCGAGGAAGCGTGCGCGAGGGTTCCGGTTTTGCGTGCCGACCAGGTGGCGGCGGCGGTTTACGAGCCCCATGCCTACGACATGGACGTGGACGCTATCCACTCCAGTTTTATGAAAGGCATTCGCCGCGCGGGCGGCAAGGTGCAATGCAATGCGCAAGTGACCGCGATGCAGCGACAGGACAACGCATGGGTGGTGACGGCCGGTGAACAAAGCTGGACTGCGCCCGTCGTGATCAACGCAGCCGGCGCCTGGGCCGATGTCATTGGGCAACTGGCGGGGGCCCAGCGAATCGGGTTGGTGCCTTGTCGTCGTTCGGCATTTGTGTTTCCCGCGCCGCCAGGCTGCAGCACAGAGCACTGGCCCATGGTCATTGGCGCCAGCGAAGACTGGTACCTCAAGCCGGACGCCGGGATGCTGCTGGGGTCGCCAGCCAACGCGGATCCTGTTCAGCCGCAAGATATCCAGCCAGAAGAGCTCGACATTGCCATGGGCATTGCTCGCATTGGTGAAATGACCAATCTGGAAATCCGGCGCCCCACCCGTACCTGGGCGGGGTTGCGCTCGTTCGTTGCAGACGGTGGATTGGTGGGTGGACCGGACGCGCAGGCCCCCGGGTTCTTTTGGGTGGCGGGGCAGGGTGGCTACGGCATCCAGACCTGCGCGGCCATGGGCGAGGCATGCGCGGCGCTGGTGCGGGGGCTTCCAGTGCCACAGCACATTCAGCGGCAGGGCGTGACAGAAACGGCTCTGAGTCCGCAGCGGCTATTGGCATAGCAGAAGCTCAAGGCCCCCAAGCGTGGCCTTGGACCTCGCCTCACCGAACTCGTTTCGGGCAAGCGGCCTTGCTAAAAACTGCGGACACACCCGCCGGCCAGGTTTTGCAGCGACGCGGTCTCGATCAGCGCCCAGATGCGCTTTTCGCCACGGATCCAGCAGCGCATGCGCCACTCGGAAAGCAGACGGCTCAGCGTTTCGGCGCGGATGCCGAGGTAGGCGGCCAGTTGGCGCTGGCTAAAAGGCAGTTCCACACGATTGCCCTTGTCGGCGGGCAATTGCAACAGATAAGCGGCCAGCCGCTGGGGCGCGCTGCTGGTCGTCAGCCATTCAACTTCATTGACATAGCGGTATAGGCGCCGGCTGAAATCTTCCAGCAGTCGGAGCGCCAGGGCTGGGTGCGCCTGGCAAGTGTCGCGCAGTGCGTGGCGCGCCATGCGCCACACGGTGGTGGCGCCTGCGGCGCGCGCCATCATGGGGTAGCGCCCGTGGCCCATGAACATTGCCACCTCGGCAACGCTCTGGCCGCTGGGGTAGCTGTGGAATATGCGCTCCTGTCCATTGCTGCTGAACCGAACCAGCTCCACGCTGCCTTGCACGACCAGAAGCCAGTGGTGGGCGGTGGCACCTTCATGAAACACGATGTCACCGCTGCGGTAGTGGCGCAGTTCTGCCTGTTCGACCAGCTTTTGCAAAACAGAGGGTGGCAGCCCCTGCAGCAAGGGGTGAGCGTTCAGCCAGGCACCAGGGCCGCTGGCGGCGTCGCAGTTGTTGATAAATGTCATTGGTGTGAATTTTCAATTCGCGGATCATATTGCAAATGCGAATGACTACCAATAACGTTTACATGTCCACGCCTCCTATGACTCCCCTTTCGTGTTTCTCCTTGCGCACCACTGCGGGCGTACTGCTGGTGGCGGCGCTGGTTACTCAGGCGCAGGCGCAGGAGGCGGTCAGCCTGCCATCCGTGACAGTGCAGTCCAGCCCTTCTGGCGCCGACATGCCCGCGCGCAACGGCGTGGAAAAAGAGCGCAAGCGCCTGCAACAGGTGCCGGGCGGCACCAACCTGGCCGAGCCGCAGAAGGAGGCGCGCATGGCCACCCTGCGCGATGCGCTCGATTACCAGCCCGGCATCGTGCTGCAGGACTTTTTTGGTGGAACCGACCAGCCGCGCCTGGGTATCCGTGGCTCGGGCATTCAGAGCAACCCGGTGAACCGGGGCGTGCTGCTCTTGCAAGACGGCTTGCCGCTCAACGAGGCCGACGGCTCTTTCATCATTGGCCTGATCGAGCCGCGCAACGCGGCTTACGTCAGCGCCCGGCGTGGCGCCAATGCCATCACCCCCGGTGCCACCACGCTGGGCGGAGAGGTGGATTTCGTTTCGCTCTCCGGTGCCGATGAGCGTGGCCGCGTGCGTGCCGAGACCGGCAGTTTTGGCCGCCAGGGCCTGCAGGGCGCTTTGGGCGTGGTGGGCGAGCAGCTCGATGGCCGTGTTTCCGTCAGCAGCGACCGGTATGACGGCTATCGGCATCACTCCGCGTCGCAGCGCGACACTTTTCAGGCCAACGTGGGCTTTCAGGGCGAGGGCGGCTTTCAGAACCGCACCTACCTGAACTGGACCGACCTGGCCTTCCAGATCCCGAGCGTGGTGCCCAAAGACCGCATCAGCTCTGACCCACGCGGCGTCATGGGCGACGGCAAGACGCCGCAAGACCAGTTGCTCAACGTTTACAAGCGCGACCCGCGCCGCGCTGCCACGCAGCTGCGTCTGGCCAACCGCTCCACCTGGGGCAGCGAGGCGCTGCGCCATGAAGTGGGTGTGTATTGGCAGGACACCGACGATCTGTTCAACAACCAGACCAACCACACCGTGACGCACAGCCGCACCACCGGCGCGCAGTGGCAAGCCAGCGGCCGGCCCGACGGCACTGCTGGCGCCGTGGGCTGGCGCACCGCGCTGTCGTGGGCGCAGAGCCAGATGGAGCGCGACCTGTACGCCACCAACCCGGCCAACGGCCAGCAGATGCAGCGCTTTGGCTCCTACGACCTGGACGCCAGCAACCTGCAGGCCCTTGCGTCGGCCGACTGGCGCGTAGCCCCGGGCTGGACGGTGCTGGGCAGCCTGCAGTGGAGCCAGGTCACCCGCGATGCCGCCAGTCGTACCAGCGCGGCCCAGCTCGACCAGGACTGGAACTTCGCCACGCCCAAGATCGGCGTGAACTGGGAGCTTTCGCCTGCCACGCGCCTGTGGGCCAACCTCAGCCGCAGCCACGAGGCGCCCACCTACTGGGAAATCCTTGGCGCCACCGTGGCGCCCAATAACCCGGCCGCTGCCAGCGCCGAGCTGGTGCGCCTGAACATGCAGCGCGCCACCACGCTCGAACTGGGCGGCCAGGGCCGCCTGGGCGAGGGCGCGCAGGCCCTGCAATGGACCGCGGCCGTGTACCGCAGCGTGGTGGCCGACGAACTAATCTCCACCACCGACGCCAACGGCATCAAGGTCGGCACCTACAACTACCGGGGAGGAACGCTGCACCAGGGTGTGGAGTTGGGCCTCTCGGGCAGCCAGCGCATGGGCGTGGGGGCGCTGGACTATCGTGGAAGCTGGACCTACAGCGACTTCCACTTTCGCGCGGGTGAGTACGCGGGCAAGCAGATCGCCGGCGTGCCGCGCCACCTGATCAATGCCGAATTCATGGTTCGCCTGGGTGCCTGGCGATTTGGCCCCAACCTGCGCTGGGTGCCGGTGAGTACGCCCACCGACCACGCCAACACGGCGGGTACACAGCAGGAGTCGTATGCGCTGCTGGGCCTGAAAGTCGAATGGAGCGATGGCCCTTGGGCCCTGTACCTGCAGGCCGACAACGTGACCGACCGCCGCTACGCCAGCAGCTACGTGATCCGCAACCAGGCCACGGCGGCCCAGCCGGGTTACCTGCCGGGTCTGGGGCGCAGCGTGACAGCGGGGCTGACCTACAAATTCTGACCCTCCCTGTGCCGCTTCGCTCCTTCCCCTCTGTCTGCTTCGCTTTGTTGCGCGAAGGGGGGACGCTGCCTGCGCGGCGCGGCGGCCCTTGCGCTGCGGCCACTGGCCTGGGCAGCGCTGGTTGCATGGTGCGCGCGTAATGCACGCGCCATGAAGAACTGAGGAAACCCTTTTTTGAGCCCTTGCGGCCCGTGCCGCAGTAGCAATGGCCCGCTGCGGCCGTGGAGTACGACCATGCACGATGATTTCCTGAACCCACAGACCACGCTCTCGCGCCGCCATGCGCTGGCACTGCTGGCCGCACCCCTGGCCGCCGCACCCGCGCTGGGCGTGGCCGCAGCTCTGCCGCAGATCACGCTGGCCGGGCCGCCCGCCATCGTTTCGGCGCCGCTGATCCACATGGCCGAAACGGGAGCCCTCAAGGACGCAGCGCAGCGCACGGTTTTCACCGCCTGGCGCGACCCCGACCAGCTGCGCATGATGGCCATGGGCGGCAAAGCCGATGTGCTGGCCATGCCCAGCAACGTGGCGGCCAACCTGTTCAACCGTGGGGCAGGGGTCACGCTGCTCAACATATCCACCTGGGGCGCGCTGTGGATCGTCACGCGCGACGCTCAGCGCAAGACGCTGGCAGATTTCAAGGGCGAAGAGATTGCTGTGCCCTTTCGGGGTGACATGCCCGACATCGTGCTGCAATTGCTGCTCACCAAACAGGGGCTGGACCCGCTGCGCGACTTCCGCATCCGCTATGTGCCCACGCCCATGGAGGCCATGCAGCTGCTCATCACGCGCCGCGTCTCGCACGCGCTGCTGTCCGAGCCCGCCGTCTCGCTGGCCCTGCGCAAGACGCGCTCTTTCCCCGTGGGGTTGATTGCGCCGGATCTGCACCGGGGGGCCGACCTGCAGCAGGAATGGGGCCGCCTGCTGCGGCGCGCGCCGCGCGTGCCACAAGCGGGTATTGCCGCTGTGGGTGTGGTGCGCTCACAGCCGCAGGTGCTGGATGCCGTGGCGCAGGCCTATGCGCGCTCGCTTGCCTGGTGCCGCGACAACGCCCTGGAATGCGGCCGCATGATGGCGCGCCACATCGACCTGCTCACCCCCGAGGCCGTGGCCGACACCATTGCCGTGAGCCAGATGGACGCCGTGCCTGCCGCTGCCGCACGCGCCGAACTGGAGTTTTTCTTCGGACAGCTCATGACCCGAACCCCCCAGCTATTGGGGGGCAGGCTGCCAAGTGAAGCGTTCTACCATGCCAGCGCGCAGCGACCACTGAGAGGAGGGCAGTGATGCTGCGTTTGCTCTGGCGCGTGCTCTCGGGTCTGCCCGCCTACCTGTGGAGCGGCTGGGGCGCGGCCGCCAGCCTGTTGCTGCTGCTGGCCACCTGGGAGGCCGTGGCCGCGCTGTACGACCCGCTCATCCTGCCCGACCCGCTCACGGCTTTTGCCGCGCTGTGGGCGCAGGTGGAGCAGGGCGCTGCCTGGCCCGCGCTGTGGGCTACGGCACGCCGCGCGCTCATGGGCCTGGCGCTGGCGCTCGGCGTGGGCAGCGTGCTGGGGTTGCTGGCGGGCTTGTCCGTCACCGCCTCGGTGCTGTCGCGCCCGCTGGTCACGGTGCTGCTGGGCACGCCGCCCATCGCCTGGCTGGTGCTGGCCATGCTGTGGTTTGGCATGAGCGACGGCACGCCGGTGTTCACCGTGTTCATCGCCTGCTTTCCCGTGGTGTTTGCCAGCGCGCTGCAGGGCACGCGCACGCTCGATCTGCAGCTGCGCGACATGGCGCGCGCCTACCGCCTGCCGCTGGGCATGGCGCTGCGCGAGGTGTACGGGCCGCATGTGCTGTCGTACCTGTTCCCGGCCTGGGTCACCGCGCTGGGCAGTGCCTGGAAGGTCGCGGTGATGGCCGAACTGCTCGCCAGCACCGACGGCGTGGGCGCCGCGCTGGCGGCCAGCCGCTCGCAACTGGACACCGCCACCACGCTGGGCTGGATCAGCGCCGTGGTGGGCTGCTTGCTGGTCGTCGAATATGGATTTTTGGAACCACTCAAGCGCGAAGTCGAACGCTGGCGGGAGGCGCCGCGATGAGTTTGCTGCTTCAAAATGTGCGCCACAGCTACGCGCTGACCGAGGTGCTCGGCGGCGTGGGCCTGGCGCTTTCGCCCGGCGGCGTGCTGGCGCTGGTCGGCCCCTCGGGCTGTGGCAAGACCACGCTGCTGCACCTGTGCGCGGGCCTGCTCGATGTGCAGGAGGGCCGACTGGAGAACTCCTTTGCGACCCCCGCGCTGATGTTCCAGCAACCACGCCTGCTGCCCTGGCAAACCACCGCCGACAACATCGCCTTGGGCCTGCGCGCGCAAGGCATGGCGCGTGCCGCCGCACGTGAGCGTGCCCACGCCATGGGTGCCATGCTGGGGCTCGATGCCGAGGCCATGGTGGCCTATCCGCACCAGCTCTCGGGCGGCATGCAAAGCCGCGCCGCGCTGGCGCGCGCGCTGGTGCTCGAACCCGATCTGCTGCTGATGGACGAACCCTTCGCCGCGCTCGACATCGGCCTCAAGGCACAGCTGCACCGCCTGCTGCTGCGCCACCAGCGCGAGAAGGGCACGGCGGTGCTGATGATCACGCACGACCTCATGGAGGCCGTGCGCCTGGCCGACACCGTGCTCGTCATGGCCGCCGGGCCGGGCTGCATCGTGCACCAGCACAGCCCGCAAGCCCCGGCCCTGGCGCGCACCGACGCCATGGTCTACCACGACACCGCCGAGTTGCTGCGCGTACCCGCCGTGCGCGCTGCTTTCGGGCTCGATGTGCTGCAGGACGAGGGCGCCTGCGCCACGGCGCCCGGCTCGGCCGTCAACGTGTTGCCGCTACAGGGCCATCGCCTGCAGGCCTTGCAGCCCGCGCCGGCGCAAGGTGAAAAGAAAGGAATGCGATGCGGATGACAAATACGGCGCCTTTAATCCAGGCGCCGAACTGGTGGGCGCTGGAGCACCCGCTGTGGATGTGCGCGATGCGCCCCTTTTTTGTGTTGACCATGGGCTCGGCCGTGCTGTTGGTGGCCTTGTGGAGCGCTGTGTTGGCCCTGGGTCTGCCGCCGCCCCGGGTGGCGGGCGGCGCGCTGGTGTGGCACGCACACGAACTGCTGCTGGGTTTTGGCCTGGCTGCGGTGGCAGGCTTTGTGCTCACTGCTGTGCCCGAATTCACTGCCACGGCAAGCGCCAGCCCTCGCACCGGGCGTCTTCTGGTGCTTCTTTGGCTACTGGGCCGTCTGGGGGTTTGGCTATCGGGTGCTGCGGGGTTGCCGGCTCTGGCCCTGGCCGCCCTGGCGCACCTGGGGTTGATTGGCGGCCTTCTGATACTGCTGTTGCCCGCGTTGCGCACCGTGGCTGGAAGGCGCCAGCATGCCTTCGGCTGGGCATTGGCGGCGCTGTTCCTGCTGGCAGCAGGTTTTTACGTTGATGCGCTGCGCGGCCAGTACCCCATGCGCTGGCTTTTGGCCGTGCTGGGACTGGTGATGGTTCTGATCATCGTGGCCATGAGCCGAATTTCCATGCGCATCGTTAACCGGTCCATCGATGAGGCGGGCGAGGGCGGTGCTCCCTATCTGGCGCGTCCTCCCAAACGCAACCTGGCCATTCTGTGCATCGTGCTTTTCACGCTGGCCGAGTTTTGGCACCCGGGCGGTCGCGTCAGCGGCTGGTTGGCCTGCGCCGCCGCTGCCGCGCTGTGCAACCTGATGGGCGACTGGCATGTAGGCCGCCCGCTGCTGCGGCGCTGGCCTTTCATGCTTTACGCCGTGTACGTCTGCATGGCGCTGGGTTACGCGCTCATCGGCACAGCCTTGCTCGCGGGCGGGCCAGGCGCTAGCGCGGGTCGCCACCTGCTCACCATGGGGGCACTGGGTCTTTCGATCTATGTGGTCATCAGCATTGCAGGGCGTGCGCACTGCGGCCACCCCTCGGACGAGCGCCCCTGGGTGGTGCAAGGTGCCCTGTTGATCGGTGCTGGGGCCATGCTGCGTGCGGGAACTGCCTTTGCCCCCGAAGCCGCCACGGCACTGCTGGGCACGGCCGGTATGTGCTGGGTGGGCGGCTTTGGCCTGATGGCATTGCGCATGCTGCCGGTGCTGTGGGGCCCCCGGCCCGATGGAGGGCGCAGCTGCGAGGGGTGACGTCCACACAGCTTGGGCGCCACACCCGTCTTCTGTATCGTTGCAATGAATTCACTCGGACTGCAACATCGGTGGCGAAATCGTCGCATAGGCCTGACCAAGGATACGCTGGTAGGTCAGCGCCCAAAACTACCCACAGCAACTCCGAGGTTCGTCAGGCTAATTTTGCCGCTCGCTATTTATGTTGGATCGCTTCCGGACACGCTTCGATGGAAGCGAGGTCATATTCAGGTTGTCGCCCAGATCCGCGTGATTGGCGCAATGTAAGTTAACATAATATACATCGTATCAAGTCCGCCACACTAGCGGCGGCCCCACTTGAACCGATGGCCGCGCCAGTCGCTGCCAAATACTTTCCCAGCGTTCTTAAAAGCACCTCGTGTTTTTTCGTGCCTTCGGCGGCTTCGACCGTGGCACGTGCTAGGGTTTCTATAGCGTTAAATCCAGCAATCCCAGCCATTGCGGCTTGGTCGTCGGGCATGCACTTCCGGCCACCGCTTTTCCATTCGCTCACATGGTGTGGCTTTACTCCTAGCTGTTCTGCTAGTGCTCTTTGGGACCCGCATATTTCTGCGGCCTTGTCAATTAGGGTTTTCAATGTCTCTTTAGTCATGCTGTGCGCTTCCATTTTTGGTATCGTTCTTCCCAGTTTTGGTATTTCCCAAAAACGGTTATTACTTTACACCTCATGGAGCTACCCATGCATGCCTGTCAAGCAGTTTTTACCCATTTCGCACCGCGCAACGCGGCTAATGATTGCGCTTCCCCCGTCCTTGATGTAGCGCCCGCCGTGGTAGCTCACCCGGTCGTTCTGGACGGTGGGGAGTGCACCTCGTTTGCTGGCCCTTGGCTCGGTCCTCGTAACATTTTTGGCGTTCGCGATGATGCCTATCAGTGTGGCCTGAAACCTGATTGGGCGTGCGGCGGCATGGATGCACCGCGTGACCCTCCCAGCGGTTCGCACCGCGCAACGTCTCTCGGCTCTGTCGTCTATGCCGATGGCTTCATCTGCCGCTACTGGGATTGATGGCCATGAATTCCACTTTTTCCCGCAACCACGCCGCATGGCTGTCTGTGGCCGACTTTTTGACCCGGCAAAACATTGAATTGGTTCTGGCTGCGCATGCGTCGGCGCACGAAAAGCGCAGCGCGGGCGCCGACGAAGGCGCGGGCCTTTCAACCCTCCCCGATGGTAATCACGGGGAGATCACTGAGGCCGATCAAGCATGACCCGTCCTTCATCCCTTGTCCTTGATGGAAACGAAGTCAAGCTGAGGCTCCAGGCCGAACGCAACGCAACCGGATCGGCGGTGCATGTCGATTGGCTCCGGTTCACCATGAACCTGCGCCACGCGCCTACACCCAGCATTGATGACCTTTTTCCGCAAAAAAGCGCCTTTGCCGATGACCAACGCAACCGCGCCAAGCTCTACAAAATCCTGTGCGAACTGCCTGATTCGGATTTCGCTGCCAGCGCCCAGGCCAAAACCTTAGCGGAACAGGTTTGTGACTCCCTCGGCGTTGGTTTCACCGTCTATCCGGAACTGCGCAAGGGTCACGACTTTTACCGCTTCCGCTGGTCGATCGTGCGTAACGATGCGGAGGTTGGTTGGGTCGGCTTCTTGAGTTCTGGCGACTCTCCGCGTCAAGCGGCCCAGTCAAAAACCATCCATTGCAACCTGTACGGCGCTGCCTGCACTTTCGCCCGTCCTGGCTGGGCAAAAAGCGTCGCAAACCTCATTGATCAATCGTGCGCAACCATCACCCGCTGTGATCTTGCTTTGGACTTCTTCCAAGGCTTCACCGGTGGCATGGAACGCGTCAAAACCGACTATGAAGCCGGGTCGATGAACGTCAATGGCCGCCAGCCTAAATGCAACCTCCTGGGCGACTGGTGCAATCACAAAAGCCGTTCCTTCTACTTCGGCTCGAAAGAGGCCGGCAAGCAAACTAACGTTTATGAAAAGGGTCATCAGCTTTTCGGAGAAAAAGACCCCACGCAATGGCTCCGCGTCGAACTTCGTTACGGTAACAAGCTCCGTGTTTTGCCCTCGGACATTCTTCGTCGCCCTGCTGATTTCTTCGCTGGCGCGTCCGACTGGCATGCCCTCATGCTCCTGGAAGCTGACGCTGTTGCAGAGCCTGAAAAGGTCACTGTGACCACCAAAAGGGCTCTGGAAACCATCCGGGCTGAAGTCGTCCGCAACGTCCGTTGGTTGCGCGAAACCGCTGCGCCATCCGTTGCCGCTGCCTTCCAGTTCCTCGGCTCTGAGTTCCTCGAAATTGTCTCTCACCAGAAAGTTCCAGGACGCCTGCAACGATTCTCTATCGAAGAAATTCGAGACGCTTACAAAGCCGCTTTCTCTCACGTTTCATCCGGCATCAGCACTGGCCCTGCTGCTTACGCCTTTACCTAATCGGCCACGAAAGACCATCCATGAAAATGCAAAACAAGGCCGTTCTCCACGGCATCAAGACCAGCAAAGGCGACTATGAAGGCCGTCCCTTCGATTCGACTACTTTCCATCTGAGTGTGGACATTGCCGCCAGCCAATCCGGCGAAAGCATCGGCGTCGTGACCCGCCCGTTCAAGTTTGGCGATTCGACCGAGTTCCAAAAATGGGCGCACCTCAAAAACGCATGGCCACTCGGCGGCGTGATGTGCGACTGTGAATTTGATGTGGTTGCAGGTGCTGACAACTCTGTGAAGCTGACCCTGCTTGGCATCAAACCTTCGGCCACCGGCAAGGGTGCCTAAATGCGGCTGCTCGTCCAGTCCAAAGCCTCGGGCCGGTTCCTCTGCCCTGCTCTTTCTGATGGTCAACCCTGCTGGGTTGCATCCCTCAAAGAAGCTGGCGGCGGCGTGGTGTTCGACCTTGAAACCGTCGATCAACTCATCGCGGACTGGTGCGAGCTCGACGACCTGCCCCAGGTCATCGACCTGGATCGTCTCGGTACTGAGGCCGACTACCTTCCGTGATTTCAGCCGGGAGGCTCCAGCCTCTCGGGTGCAATCCCGCGCCATTCAACCCGTTCAAATTGGAGTAAACACCATGAACCAGACCCTTCGTTTCGCTTCCGTTCCTGCTCTGCTGCTGGCTGCTGTTGGCTCTGCCAATGCCGCTGTCCCCACTGAAATCACCACTGCTATCAGCTCGATGCAGGATGATGGCGTCACCGTTGCAACTGCATTTGTGGTGGCTGCCATCGCCGTGGCTGCAATCAAGTTCCTGCGTTCGGCAAAGTAAGCCATGAGCTTTCAGGTCGGCTCTACCTGCTACGGCTCCGCGGTCGATGCCCTGGCGGCGTCTGCATCTGCCCAAGTCGGCGGCGTTGTCGTGCATGGTGGATCGGCCTATGTGGTCGGCGTCGATGCGGTCGCATCTTCGTCGATCACTTATCGGCTCTCGCCAGTTGGCGGCGGTACTGCAATTCAATCGGTCGTGCAACTCACGCCACAACCCTGCGGCCTGTTGGAATGGCAGGATGGTCTGTCTCTCGGCTGGGGTGTTGCAACCGCGTGGATTGTCACTGCTGCTGTCATGCATCTGAGAAAGGCGGCGCTCCAATGACCCCTGAATTCTTCATCATGTTTGTTGCACTCGCGGGGATAGCATGGATCGTTTCTCAAAACTGGTAGCCCTTGCTGTTCTTGCTACCGCTGGCACTGTGCATGCTGGCTATGCCCAGCTCGCACCGCCTGCTGGCTTCGGCGGTTCTCCCGCTGGTTGGACCTTTGCGCCAAGTGCCAATGATGCGACGTTCGGTCGCGTAATACATCAGCCCAACGGGTTGAAGGTGCCCGTTCCTGGCACTATCACGACCATGTCGGCATCCTATCGACTGGCTGCAAACGCTCCTCGAATCGCTGCCGCCGCCATATTCGCAAATCCTTACGTTCGGCTTGGGGTTGGCATCGCCTCATGGCTTTCCACAGGCAAAGTCGTGTGGGATGCTGCTGAGGGGATTTGGCGACAAAAAGCAGACCCGTTTGACCTTAATGGCCTTGAGTGGTCTAACCGTTACGATCAGTGGTTTTCAACTACAACTGCTGCCTGCCAGTCCTACGCCGTTGAACATACCGCCCGGAATAGTCAAGGCGGGGTAGCAACTTACGCTTTTCTGTCGGCAGACCCATCAGGCCTTTGCCGCGTTGAATACAGCGTCTCAGGTCAGCCTGGTTCAAACATCTTTGAGTACAATCTTCAGAGCCGTGATAAACAGGGCAAAGGTTGCCCGTCCGGCTGGACTCAATCCCCGGCAGGTTGCCTATCCCCGGCGCTGACTCAACCTCAATTGGTCGAGCTTCTGAACCCAGCCAACAGCCCCGGCTGGCCGATGCCTGACCTCGTGCCC
The DNA here is from genome assembly GCF_003345135.1 of Acidovorax sp. BoFeN1. Lineage (NCBI taxonomy): Bacteria > Pseudomonadati > Pseudomonadota > Betaproteobacteria > Burkholderiales > Comamonadaceae > Acidovorax > Acidovorax sp. BoFeN1. The sequence goes on along the minus strand of NZ_QOZT01000003.1, from coordinate 17,162 downwards.
CTTGAGCTCCCTCCCGGCACACCCCTGCCTGTTGAGCCGCCAGTCATAAACCCTGCGCCCGGTCCCAATCCCCAGCCGCGCCCGCTGTTCATACCTACGGGAAACCCTGTACCCAATCCAAATTACGACCCACAGCAGCCGCCAGGCCCTGCGAACCAGCCTTACTTCCAGCCCGGTGTGCGTGTCGTTCCCAGCCCGTCAGCTAACGAGCCTTGGCGCGTTGATCTTCAACCGGTAAATCGTCCAGTTTCCGGCCCGGAACCAATGACCCAACCCGATTCCGAAACGCCTCCAGACGCTGACAAACCCAGTCAAGAACAGTTAGATTTTTGCGTTAAAAACCCTGACGTTCTCGCATGTCAAAAGCTTGATGAACCCGAAGCTCAAGAACTTCCTGAATCAGAAAAGGACATTTCAATAAGTCCTGATGGCGGCTGGGGTGCCGACAACGCGGCCTGCCCTGCGCCCAAGCTTATAACGGTTCAAGGTCGCGCCATACCTATTCCTTTTGATCTCTTTTGTACCTGGGCCAGCGGCATGCGTCCCATCATTATTGCTATGGCGTGGCTGTCTGCGGCCTTCATACTCCTTGGCGCGAGGAACGAATCATGACCGGGTTGGGAACCTTCCTTGCTGCCCTTGCTGGCCCTCTCGTCAAGCGGGCCATGATTGCTCTTGGCTTTGGCGTTGTGAGTTATGCGGCCATGACAGCCGCTCTCAATTCTGCGCTTAGTGCTGCCAAAGCTGCCTGGGGCGGTCTGTCCGGATTCCCGGAAGCCCTGGCCCTTATCTCCATGGCGGGTATCAACACCTATTGCAGCATTATTGCGGGTGCCCTTATTGCTCGGGTCGCTCTCCAGAGCCTCAAAAAGCTTGAGCTGGTCAAATAATCGAATGTGACAACGTAATATTACATAATGTAAAGCTGTCATAATGATTAGTCTATTCACCGGGATGCCTGGCGCGGGAAAAACCGCTGCAATGATTGACCTCGTTCGCGAACTTTCTAAAGATCGCCCGGTTTTTGTTCACTATGACCCTGCCGAACGGCTGAGGCCAGAACAAAAGCTTCTGCATGAAACCCTCAAGATTCCGCATACTCCAGTGAATGCCGCTACATGGCATCAGCAAGTGCCAGACGGCGGTATTTTGATTATCGACGAGGCCCAAGGCTGCTGGCGTCCTCGTGGTCCTTCGGCCAAGGTTCCCGAAGCAATCGCAGCATTGGAAACCCATCGGCATGCCGGGGTGGATATTTTCATCACCACCCAGGCTCCCAGGCTCATTGATGCCAACGTGCGCGGCTTGGTGGGTCGGCATGTCCATATTCGTGATACTGGATGGCTCGGCCGTTGGTGGTATGAATGGCCGGAAACTAATGAGGGTCTGACCTGGAAAACCTGTCCAGTTAAGAAAAAATATAAGCTGCCAAAGGAGGTATTCGATCTTTACGGTTCTGCGAACGTCCACACAACACCAGTGCGCATGACGCCAAAAATGCTGTTTGTTGTCGCCTTTTTGCTTGTTCTGTTGGCGGTGCTTATATTTATGGTCGTTCGCTCCATCAATAAGCACACCTCACCGGCAGAGAAAGAGCCTGTTCCTGCTGTTGCACCTGCTCCAGCGTCAATGCGTGCTGACCTCCGCGCCCAGGCTCAAACCTCGCCACCTGATGAACGGGTGGATTTTTCTCCGCGTCTTTCGGATCGCCCTTGGACAGCACCGGCTTACGACGAATTGCGCAAAGTCGTTCGTTTGCCTGTCATCACTGGCGCTATCTGTCTCAATGATTCGTGCGAGTGCTTCAATGGAAAGGAACGTCTCATGGATGTGTCAACCGACCAATGCCGATATTGGATGCGGTATAAGCCGTTCAATCCCTATGTTCAACCCGATTCGAGCGGCGATAGGGTCGCGGCGAATACGTCGCCTTCATCGGGTCAAAATTCGCCTGCTCCTTCCGGCTCCTCAAGCGGAGGCCTTTCAATCGGCGGCGTTTTGACATCCCCACTTTGAAACGCACCACGATAAAAAGTAGGATTGCTCCGGCGAGAAAAAGCCACGCGGTTTTGGTCATCCCCCTAGCTTACAACGCATCACTGAAAAACAATGGGGACCCAGGCCCGAAGCCTCGTGCGTAGGGTTTGGGGCGGGGGTATGGGGCTGCAGGGCACCATGGCAAACCTTTGTTCAACCTGTACCCCATGAAAAAGGCCCCTAGTTCGGGGCCTTTTTTGATAGTATTCGAGTATCTAAGTGCGGCATTCGATTTAACTTTAATATACATCGTATCTAATCAAGGCTAGACGCACACGCATAGCACGCAGCTTCCCAATTGGCCTGTCGGACACACTCCTGCATCTGCACACCGCTGCTTGTTCCATAGCTTTTCCGACCCGCTACCATCCATGTCCATGTCCATGACCCTTTCGCCCCCCGCACCTTCGAGTTCGTCCATCCATTTCGGCCACCAAGGTCGGGTTTGCATCGTCACCGGCGGCGCGCAAGGGATTGGCGAGGCCTGTGTTCGCCGCTTTGCTGCCGATGGCGCCAGGCCGGTGATTGTGGATGTGGACGATGCGCGTGGCCAGGCGCTGGCACTGGAACTGGATGCGCTTTACATACGTTGTGACGTGGGCGACAAGGCGCAGGTGGATGCGCTGGTGGCCCAGACACTCGCAACGCTGGGGCGCATCGACGTGTTGGTGAACAACGCCGGCATCTTCCGCGCGGCCGACTTTCTGGACGTGACCGAGGCCGACTTTGACGCTGTGCTGCGCGTCAACCTCAAGGGCTCATTCCTGGTCGGCCAGGCCGTGGCGCGGGCCATGGTCGCTTCGGGCGGTGGGTCTATCGTCAACATGAGTTCGGTCAACGGTGTGCTGGCCATTCCCAATATCTCCAGCTACAACGTGAGCAAAGGCGGCGTGAACCAGCTCACGCGCGTGATGGCCTTGGCGCTGGCAGACAAGAACATCCGCGTGAACGCCGTGGCACCTGGCACCATCGCTACCGAACTGGCTGCCAAGGCCGTGCTGACCAGTGATGACGCCCGTAAGAAAATCATGAGCCGCACCCCCATGAAGCGGCTCGGCGAGCCGTCGGAGATTGCCGATGTGGTGGCCTGGCTGGCCAGCGATGCCGCCAGCTATGTGACCGGCGAGATCGTGACGGTAGATGGCGGGCGCATGACGCTGAACTACACCGTTCCAGTTTGATTCAACAGGAACTACTGAATTGATAGCTGCTAACGCTTGATGGATAAGCGCTAGCGGCCATTTTTACCATATTTTCTAAGCCTGAGGCATGCGCCGCAGCAAGCCCGCCATACTGCGCGGCCAACCCACCGGGCCGAACCAGGCACCACCCGCGATCGCCCAGGCGTTGACCACGCCGTACAGCACCAGCGCCACGCACTGCGCGGCAAACACCGCCGCCAAGCCACCGCCCCAGCGCAGCGCCAGCCAGCCTCCCGTTACCGCGACGGTGAGGCGCACGATGTTGCCAATCACCGGCCAGCGCAAGCGCCCTGCCCCTTGCGAGGCAAAGTACAGCACCAGGCCCAGGCCAAAAAAGCCGTACCCCGGCCCGACGGTGCGCAGATACCGCGCGCCCGCCTCCAGCATGGCGGGGTCGCTGTTGAACAGAGACAGCCACGCGCCCGGAAACGCAGCTGCCCACAACCCGATCGCTTCGGCCATCACAAACGCCATGGCCGCGCCGATCCAGGTGGCGCGCAGCGCTCGTTCGCGCTGGCCTGCACCAATACAGGTGCCCACCATGGCCACCAGCGGTGCGCCCAGGCCGAACACCAGTGGCACCAGCAGATATTCAAGCCGAGACGCAGTTCCATAGCCCGCGATGGCCGCCGTGCCAAAGCCGCCCACCAACGCGGTGGTGACGCCAATCGACAGATTGGTGGCGACGGTAGAGACGGTGCCCACCAGCCCGACCCGCAGGATGTCCTTGAACAAGATCCAACGAAACCGGATGTGCTTGAACGAGGGCTGGAGCAAGCTGCGCGGGGACCACAGATATGCCGCCAGCACCACACTGCCGATCAGGTAATACGACATCAGCGCGATCGCACCCCCGGCAATGCCCAGGCCGGGCATGGGGCCCCAGCCAAAGATGAAAAGCGGCGACAGCGGCACCAGCACTACCGCACCTAGCACCGTGACATACGCGGGCACCGCCATGTTGCCCGTGCCCCGGATCACGGCCGACAGCGTGTTGAACAGCCACACCAGAAAAGCGCCCGCAAACACCCAGTTGGAATAGACCAGTGCCGCATCCAGCGCGCCTCCGATGCCGCCCATGCGGGTGTAAAGCCAGCGCCCTCCTCCCACAATGCCCACCGTAAAGACCAGCGAGAACACCGCCGCAATGGCCAGCGCATGCAGCACCAGCGCATCGGCATCGTCCCGCCGCCGCGCGCCCAAAGCGCGGGCAATGGCCGACGCGATGCCGCCGCCCATGGCACCGGCCGAGGTCATCTGCATCAGCATGACCACCGGAAAGACGAGCGCCATGCCCGCCAGCGCATCGGTGCCCAGCTTGCCGACAAAGTAGGTCTCGATAAGCCCAACGCCCGCCTGCGCCAGCATCACCAGCACATTGGGCGCAGCCAGTCGCAGCAGCGTGGGCGCAATGGGCGCCTCCAGCAGCATGCGGGTGCGCGGGTTCAGGGTGTCGGTCATGTCGTCACTGCTGCTGCAGCACCGGGTTTGCGCGGCCCCACGATGCGCACGGTAAACAGTTGCAGCACACCGGGGACTCATTCGTCATGGCCAGCCTCGTGCATGGGCAGCGCCGCCAGCAGATCCATGGATTCATCCACGAGTGCATGCAGCGCCATCACGCGTTCGGCGCCCAGCGTTTCGTTCAGCGCCAGTTGGGCTGCCTTCCAGTGGCGCTGCGCTTCGGCGCGTTTGTCGCGGCCGGTGTCGGTGATGTGCGCCAGGCGGCTACGCGCATCGGCGCCCGCCTCCAGCGTGACCCAACCGGCATCTACCAGAGGGCGCAGGTTTCGGGTGAGCGTGGAGGCATCCATCTTCATGGCCACCGCCAAGTCGCCTGGGCGGATTGGCCCCAGCTTGAGCACATGCGACAGCAACGAATACTGCGTGGTCTTGAGCCCGCACTGCGCCATTTCGGCGTCGTAGTGGGTTGCCACGCGGCGCATCAGCTGGCGCAGCTTGAAGTTGGTACAGCCTTGCGGCAGAGCCTGGGCCGCTTGGGAAGCGGGCGCTGCGGAAGAGTCCATGGGGGTTGTGTCGGCTTGCATGAATTTAATTGTATCTGCAATAATTGCATATGCAATATTTACATTCAAACTCCACCACCGACCCCGACACCCCATGACCCAACACAACCACCTTGAACACTGGCTTGCGCAAGAACGCGAGATCCTGGAGCGGCTGGAAGTCGGCCCCGGCCCGGGCGTGGCGCAGCGTGAACAGATTTCCCACCTGAACGGGCTGGAACAGATGCAGGCCATGCTGCGCGGCGAGCTGCCCTACGCCGCCATCGCCAAGACGCTGGATTTTCTGATTGTGGAAGTGGGAGAAGGCACGGCCATCTTCCAGGGCACTCCGCGCGCCGAGCACCTCAACCCCATGGGCACCGTGCACGGCGGCTGGTTTGCCACCCTGCTCGACTCGGCGCTGGGCTGCGCCGTGCACACGCGCATGGAGCCCGGGCGCGGCTACACCACGGCCGAACTGGGCATCAACCTGGTCAAGGCCATCACGCCCAAGGTGCAACGCGTGCGCGCTGAAGGCCGCGTGATCCACAGCGGGCGCCAGTTGGCCACGGCCGAGGCGCGCCTGGTGGGCCCGGACGGCACGCTGTATGCCCACGCCACCACCACCTGCCTGGTTTTTGACTTGCCTGCACAATCGAGGGCATGAAATTCCTCCACACGATGCTGCGCGTTGGCAACCTTCAACGCTCGATTGATTTCTATACCCAGGTGCTGGGCATGCAACTGCTGCGCCAGTCTGAAAACCCCGAGTACAAATACTCGCTGGCGTTTCTGGGATTTGATGGCGGCAACCCCGGTCAGGCCGAAATTGAGTTGACCTACAACTGGGGCACCGAGAGCTACGACCACGGCAACGCCTATGGCCACATTGCGCTGGGCGTTCCAGACGCCTACGCAGCATGCGAAAAAATCAAGGCCGCTGGCGGCAATGTGACGCGTGAAGCAGGCCCCGTCAAAGGCGGCAGCACCGTCATCGCGTTTGTCACCGACCCCGATGGCTACAAGATTGAGTTGATCCAGCGCACAGAGGGCGCGGGCGGTACGGGTTTGCGTTGAATCGTGCGTTCAAGCGGTTGACGGGCAGCAGACCCGATTTGCTATTAATATAGTAGCTATTGGCGCTTTATTGATAAGGGCTAGAGGCATTTTTTATACGGATAATTGGTGCTTCTGACGCCACCGCTTGCTGGTGGGCACCCCATCTCCAGCGTGGGAAATCCGCAGTACACCCGCAAAAAAGCCCGGCAACGCCGGGCTTTTGCATGGGGGCAGGCAGGGGTGGCATCCACGGCTCCCCTGCCCCCACTTGGGCTTGGGCTTACATGCCGCCCAGGACCACTTCCACACGGCGGGCTTCGGCGTTGCTGCCGGTGGCGGTGGTTTCTTCGGGCTTCTTCAGCTCAATCTTGTCTTCGGCCACGCCCAGGCCCTTGAGCGCGTCGCGCACGGCAAGGGCGCGTTGCTTGGCCAACTCGGCGTTCAGAGCGGCGTCGCCCGTGGCGTCATGAAAACCAGACACCACGGCCATTTTTCCTTCGGCCACACCCTTGACGACATCGGCCAGAGCTTCGTTGGCGCCTGCAGCCAGATCGGCCTTGCCGCTGGCAAAGTAGAACTTCACCACGCCGTTTTCCACGCGCACGCTGGCGCCGTCGGCTGCCATTGCATCAGCGTCTGCGGCCGCCGCTGCTGGCGCGGTGCCTGCAACAGCCGTTTCCGCAGGCTGGGATTGGGCCGATCCGCCCAACTGCTTGACCACCACGGTGCCCACCACCACAGAGATCAACAGCGCAATCAGCGCAATCAGGAAACCGAGGGCAAAACGCTGCTGGCTGTCGTCGTCAGAACTGTTGAATGACATGGGAAAACTCCGTAAATAATGACCTGTTGGACCAACCGACAATTGTAAAGTGTTGCCATGACGATGCTCTCCGCGCCCACCCGTGACCCGGCACCCATGCTGGAGCGTGCCTTGCAGCAATGGGGCGGCCGCAGCGATCTGTGGGTGTTTGGCTATGCCTCGCTGATCTGGCGGCCCGACTTCGACTTTGCCGAGCGCAGAAGCGCGCGGGTGCACGGCTGGCATCGGGCGCTCAAGATGTGGAGCCGCATCAACCGGGGCACGCCCGAATGCCCTGGCCTGGTGTTTGGCATGCTCTCGGGCGGTAGTTGCCGGGGGATGGTGTTTCGGGTGGAGCGCGCCCATGCGCACGATGTCATGGTCAACCTCTGGCAGCGAGAAATGCCTCTGGCGGTCTACGACCCGCGCTGGCTCACCTGCCACACCATGCAAGGCCCGGTGCAGGCGCTGGCCTTTACCTTGTCGCGCCAAAGCCCCAGCCATACGGGGGAATTGCACGAGGACGAATACCGGCGCATTTTTCTGCAGGCCAGCGGGCGCTATGGCACCACACGCGACTACGCGCAGGCCACCTTTGACGAGTTGCGCCGCCAGGGCATTCACGACCGGGCGCTGGCGCGGTTGCTTGCGTTGTCCTTCCCCAAAAGCTGAGCCACTTGCCATATGCCGATGGCGCGTGGTGCATGGTCTCGCGGACGGCCCGTACCGCCTCCCATAATGGAACGCATGCACCTGGTTGCCATCACCTCTTTTATCGCCGGACTCATTGTTGTCATCGTGGGGGCGGAGCTCATCGTTCGTGGCGGATCGCGGGTGGGGGCCTTGTTGGGGGTGTCGCCAATGATTCTTGGGCTGACGGTGGTGGCGCTTGGCACCAGCACACCCGAGCTGGCCGTGGGTTTGACGGCGGCGGCGGAAGGCAATGGAGGGCTTGCGGTGGGCAACATTGCCGGCACCAACATCGTCAACATCCTGCTGATTCTGGGTTTGAGTGCATGGATCCTGCCGCTCAAGGTACAGCTGCTCAGTCTGAAACTGGATTTGCCCGTGATGGTGGGCTCGGCCCTGGCGCTGCTGTGGATGGCGTGGGACGGCCTGCTCAGCCGCCAAGAGGGCGCCTGGATGGTGGGCGCATCCGTGCTCTACACCATCGCCATGGTTCGCCTGAGCCGGCGAGAAAGCCTGCCCATGCAGCAAGAGTTTTCGCGCGAGTACAGCGCCAAAAATATCCTGCCCCGAGTTGCCACGCTGCAGGGCACGGTAAGTGTGCTGATGCTCGCTGCCGGTATCGTGGTAGCGGTGGTGGGGGCTGAGCTCCTGGTATCGGGCGCAGTAGACATTGCCAAATCACTGGGTGTTTCGGATGCCGTGGTGGGCCTCACCATCGTGGCCATTGGCACCTCGGCGCCCGAGCTGGCCACCACCATCATGGGAACGCTGAAAAACGAGCGGGACATTGCCATTGGCAACCTCATCGGCAGCAGCACCTATAACATCCTGTTCATTCTTGGAGCCACCTGTCTGGCGAGTCCCGCCGGAGTGCCGGTAGACGCATCGCTGCGCTACATTGACCTTCCGCTGGCTGCATTGGTGGCGCTGGTGTGTGTGCCGGTGTTCGCGACCGACCGCCTCATTTCACGCAGGGAGGGTGCCTTCTTTGTGGCCGCCTATGCGGTTTATCTGGGCACCCTGGTTTTCTTGCGCGCATGAATAACCCATGATCAGCCCATCAGCAGAAAAGAAACCTGCGCCTCGGGCGCTGCAGGCTCCTTTGCGGTGCCGGGCTGTACCTGCCCGTCCAAGAGAATGAAACGCCCCAGCCCTCGTTTGCCCGTTGGAGAATCACCATGGCCACCTTGAACCGGCTTGTCGCCGCCACCGATCTTTCTGCCCCCGCGCGCCACGCGGTCGAGCGTGCCGCCAGCGTGTCACAGGCAACCGGGGCGCAGCTCGATCTGGTGCACGTTGCCACGCCCGCGCCCATAGAAAGGCTGCGGCGCCTGGCCGGGCAGATTCCGTCGGATCTGGAAAAACGCATGCTGGATGCCCCGCACAACGCCATGCAAGAGCTGGCCAAGGCAGTGGCGCGGCGCCATGGCGTTACGGCGCAGGTGCATGTGGCCAGTGGCTCGTTGCTTGCTGAGTTGCGCCAGCACACCGAAACGACCAACGCCGACCTGGTGGTGCTGGGCGCGCGGGGCGCCAGTTTCATGCGGCACATGCTGCTGGGCTCCACGGCCGACCGCATGGTGAGCCGGGCTACGCGCCCCATGCTGGTGGTCAAGCAGGCGCCCCACGAGCCCTACAAGACGGTGCTGGTGCCCGTGGATTTTTCAGAGCGATCCCTGCGCTCCATCCGCCTGGCACAGGCGGTTGCGCCGGGGGCGGCGCTCATCTTGCTGCATGCCTTTGATGTGCCTTTTGAGGGAATGATGGAATACGCCGGTGTGCAGACTGAGCAAATCCAGCAGTACCGCGCCAACGCGCGCCAGGAAGCCGTGCAGAACATGGAGGCGCTGTGCCTGCAGGCAGGGCTCAACCCGGCATTCACGCCCACACTGGTCGTGCACGGTGACCCGTCGCTCGTGCTGGTTCAGCAAGAGCAAGAGCTCGACTGCGACCTGATCGTCATGGGCAAGCAAGGGGAAAGCTCCGTGGAAGACATGCTTTTGGGCAGCGTCACGCGCTATGCCCTGGCCCAGTCGCAGTGCGACGTGCTGATTTCGGTGTGAACGCCGCGCACAGCCACCGCACGACATTCGGCTGACTGCGCACTGTGGCTGAGAGCAGTTGTGGTTATGGGTTGCCGGATGGAGAATGTGCCCCAGACACCAAGGCGCCCACCGGCAGCGCCTGGGGCAAGCCCCCCTCCCTGTGAATGCCGGTGGTTTCCCTCAACCCACTTCAGGAGTCTTCGCCATGTCCTTTCACACCGTTTTCGTGTCGGCCGCCGTGGTGGCCTCGCTGGCCGGCTGCGCCGGGTATTCGTCAGGCCCCAGCGCCACGGCCAAACTGGAGCCCACGCGCGGCAACACCGCAGCGGGCACGGTGACCTTTGTGCAGTGGGGCGAGGTGGTGAAGGTGTCGGGCTCCATCAGTGGCCTCAAACCGGGCACCGAGCATGGTTTTCATGTGCATGAAAAAGGCGATTGCTCCAGCGGCGACGGCCTGAGTGCCGGCGGCCACTTCAACCCGGGTGGCAAGCCGCATGGTCACCATGGCATGGGCGAGCACCACACGGGCGACCTGCCCAGCCTCAAGGCCGACGCCAGTGGCGTGGCTGCAATCCACTTTGAATCGCGCACGATCCGCGTGGGCGGCAGCGCCAACGACATCGTGGGCAAGGGCCTGATCGTGCACCGCGACCCCGACGACTACAAGACCCAACCCACCGGCAACGCAGGCCCGCGCCTGGCCTGCGCCGTCATCACGGCCAAGTAACGGGCGGCGACGGGTTGCAACGTTTTGCGTTAGCCACGTCACCCACGTTACCCGCGCGCCGCCAGCCTCTGCGCGGCGCGCTCCAGGTCCTGCACGGTGTCCACATCGGTCACCGTGCCTGCATCGTCCACCTCCACCCACCGCACCCTGCCCTGCTGCGCCTGCTGGCGCACCACGCTGGCGGCGCCCTGCTCGCCGCTCAGGGCCAGTAGCCCTGGTTGGCATTCGGCTGCAAACCCCACGGGGTGGCCGCGCTCGCCTTGGTACAAAGGCACGGCCACGGCACAGTCCGCCAGGGCGGCAGCGATGGAGCGCAGGGTTTCGGGCAACACCAGCGGCAGGTCGCCCGGCAGCACCAGCCAGCCAGGCGCGCCCGCCGTGGCGCGCACCGCCGCCGCTATCGAATCGCCCATGCCCGGGTGCCCTGCATCCTCCAGATGCCAGGGCAAGCCACTGGCGCGCACGGCGGCCAGCGTGTGCTCCAGCACTGTTTTGTCGCCCAAGGCGGCGCGCAGCTTGTGCACCATGCCGCCCGATGCCGCAAAGCGCTCACCCCGGCCTGAGGCCAGCACCAGCACAACGGGCTGTGCGGACGCTTGGGCGCGGTCTTTTGTTGCCATCACGCCAGCTTGAACGGCAGCTCGCGCGGCGTTTTGCCCGTGATCTGGGCAATGGCGTTGGCAAACGCAGGTGCCAGTGGCGGCAGCCCTGGCTCGCCCATGCCCTTGGGTGGGTCGGCGCTGGGCACGATGTGCACGGTCACCTGGGGCATGTCGGTAATGCGTGGCACGGCAAAGTCGCCAAAGTTGCTTTGCTCCACCACGCCGTCTTTGAGCGTGATGGCCGCCCCCGGCAGGCACATCGACAAGCCCATCAGTGCCGAGCCCTCCACCTGGGCCTCCACGCTTTTCGGGTTGATGGCCAGGTTGCAGTGCACGCCCGCCGTCACGCGGTGCAGCTTGGGCATGCCGTCTTTTACCGATGCCTCGACCACATAGGCCACCACCGATTCAAACGACTCATGCACCGCCACGCCCCAGGCGCGGCCGGGTGCCAGCTCCTTTTTGCCGTAGCCCGACTGCGCCACGGCCAGCTGCAGCGCGGCCTTGTGGCGCGGGTGCTTGTCGCCCATCAGGGCCATGCGGTAGGCCACGGGGTCTTGCTGGGTGGCGCGGGCCACCTCGTCGATGAGGGTTTCCATGACGTAGGCCGTGTGCGTGGACCCCACGCTGCGCCACCACAACACGGGCACGTTGACCTCGGGGTGGTGCACCGAGAGTTTCATGGGCACGTCATAGGGCTCTTTCATGCCCTCGATGGCCGTGGCGTCGATGCCGTTCTTGACCATGAAAGCCTCGAACGGCGAGCCTTTGATGATGGACTGGCCCACGATGGTATGGTCCCACGCCAGGATGCGGCCCTTTGCGTCAAACCCGATCTCGGCGCGGTGTACATGCATGGGGCGGTAGTAGCCGCCCTTGATGTCGTCCTCGCGGCTCCAGAGCGTGCGCACCAGCGCGCTGATGCCCGCCGTGCGCACGGCCTTGGCCACGCCGCAGGCCTCGACCACGTAGTCGCTGCTGGGGATGGCGCGGCGGCCAAAACCGCCACCGGCCATCTGCGTGTGCACTTTGATGTTCTGCGGCGGCAGGCCCAGTGTTTTGGCGGCGGCCATCGCATCCAGGCCCGGCATCTGCGTGCCCATCCACAGCTCCGCCTTGTCGCCATCGAGCTGGATGGTGCAGTTGAGCGGCTCCATGGGCGCATGCGCCAGGTACGGAAAAAAGAATTCGGCGCTGATCTTGTGGGAAGCGCCCGCCAGTGGCGCCATGTCGGCATGCATGGCCACCAGGCCCGGCTTGGTGGCCAGTTCGCGGTACTGGGCCAGCAGCGCCGTGCTGTCGGGCTTGCCCACGGCGCTGGTGTCCCATTCCACCTTGAGCGCATCGCGCCCCAGTTTGGCGGGCCAGTAGCCGTCGGCTACCACCGCCACGCCCTCCCCGCCCCGGTCGGTGGGCACGCGCAGCACGGCTTTCACGCCCTTGATGGCTTTGGCGGCGCTGTCGTCCAGCGACTTCACCTTGCCGCCAAACACCGGCGGGCGTGCCACTACGGCCGTCAGCATGCCGGGCAGGCGCACGTCAATGCCGTAATCCTGTTGGCCGCTCGATTTGGCCTGGGCATCCAGCCGCCCGGTGGGCTTGCCGATCAGGCGGAACTGCTTGGGGTCCTTCAGGGCAACCTTTTCGGGGACGGCCTGCTTCATGGCGGCTTCGGCCAGCGCGCCGTAGCCCAGCTTTTTTCCGCCGGGGCCCACCACAAAACCATTGCTGGTGCGCAGTGCCGAGGCAGCCACGCCCCACTGCGCCGCAGCGGCCGCCACCAGCATGGCGCGGGTGCGCGCGCCCAGTTCGCGGTATTGGGTGTACGAGTTCTTGATGGAGTTGGAGCCGCCCGTGAGGTGCATGCCCATCAGCGGGTCGGCATAGGCCGCGCTGGCATCGCCGTGCACGCTGCGTACCTTGCTCCAGTCGGCGTCCAGCTCTTCGGCCAGGATCATGGGCAGGCCGGTCTGCACGCCCTGGCCAAATTCCAGCCGGTTGATGGTGACAGTGACGGTGCCGTCGGCGTCAATGCGCACAAAGGCCGAGGGCTGCTCAAACGGTTTGAGGCCTGCGGGCGCCGTGGCCGACCCCGCGCGCTGCGCAGCGGCCACCAGCGGAAACGCGCCCAGCGCAAAGCCCGAAGCCGCCGATACCTTGAGGAAGGTGCGGCGCGCCACGCCTTCCATTGGATCATCAACTCCTGAATTGATAGCTGCTTGCGCTTTACCCATAAGCGCTTGAAGGTGTTTTGGCATAAAACGGTGTGCCTGGCCCTGCAGGGCGTCGGTGTCGAAGTGCATGGTGATCTCCTTCAAGCCAGAGTTTTGGCCGCGTCATGAATGGCGGCACGAATGCGCACATAGGTGCCGCAGCGGCACACGTTGCCCGCCATGGCAGCGTCAATGTCGGCGTCGCTGGGCTTTTTTGTGCCCTTCAGCAAGGCGGTGGCGCTCATGATCTGGCCGCTTTGGCAGTAGCCGCATTGCGCTACGTCGTGCTTGACCCAGGCGGCCTGCACGGCCCGGCCCACCTTGTCCTGGCCCACGGCCTCGATGGTGGTGATTTTTTGCCCGGCCGCTGCCGAAATGGGCGTGGTGCACGAGCGCACGGGCACGCCATCCAGAAGCACCGTGCACGCCCCGCACAAGGCCTGGCCGCAGCCAAACTTGGTGCCGCTCATGCCCAGCGTGTCGCGCAGGGCCCAGAGGATGGGGGTGGATTCATCGGCATCCACAGCCGTTTCTTTGCCATTGATGTGGAGGGTGGGCATCGTGGGTTCTCCGTGAGAAAGGGATTGTTGTATGGCGGATAGGCAAACAGATGGGTGCAGCGTCAGCAACGCCATCGGTCACGAAAGGGTTGAAGTGAGATGGGCGACATTTTTTAAAAGAATATAAATTCGGTTAACAAATGTATTTGTGGCAGATAAGCGCACCGTTGTCTTCTCAGGCCTTCAAAGCATCCCAGCACAGCCCAAAAGCCATTTGGTGCACGGCCTCTTCGTCGGGCAGCACCTTGGTGCGGATCAGGTTGCCCGTCTCGCGCACCGAGCCCACCAGGCTGGCCGTGAGCAGCGGTATCGGCACGGCCTTCAAAATCTCCTGCTGCTGGCCCTCTTCCATCAAGGCAAAAAACCCCGCCATCAGACGGGTCGAGAATTCGCGGTTGCCCTCGGTAAACCAGGGCGAGTTGTAGTACTGCTCCTGGAAAACCACCTCGGCATACTGGTCCAGCCGGTGCCGTAGCAGGTTGCCCCAGGCACGGCGCACCCGCGCCCGGTAAGGCAGGCCGGGCACCACGCCCTCCATGATGCGGGCGGCAGTCACCGTCTTGGCGTCCTGATAGAGCTGGCTGATGAGCTCGTCCTTGGATGGGTAATACACATACAGCGTGCTGGTGGCAATGCCCGCAGCGCGGGCAATGTCGGCCATGGTCAGGCCGCTCAGGCCCGTCTGGGCCACCAGCTCGAAGGTGGCCTGGGCGATGGCGCGCTGCTTTTCGTCGTCTTTGGGTTTCATTGCCGCGCCAATATAAGCGAATATTAATTCGACCACAACAGGGGCGACCCGGGATATCAAAAAGCGGTAGCCGGCTCAGGAGTCGCGGCGTGCACAATCGTGCCCATGACCTCCTCCATCGCCGACCTTCGCAAGAGCTACGAGCGCGCCGAACTCAACGAAGACGCCTCGCACGCAGCCCCCCTGCAGCAGTTTGACCAGTGGCTGAAAGAAGCCATTGCCTCGGAAGTGCCCGAGCCCAACGCCATGACCGTGGCCACCGTGGGCAGCGACCTGCGCCCCAGCACGCGCGTGGTGCTGATCAAGGGATTTGACGAGCGCGGCATCGTCTGGTTTACCAACTACGACAGCCGCAAGGGCCGCCAGATTGCCGGCAACCCCTATGTGGCACTGCAGTTCCACTGGGTAGAGCTGGAACGCGTGGTGCGCATCGAGGGCATTGTGGAAAAGGTCAGTGACGAAGAAAGCGACGAATACTTTGCCAGCCGCCCGCTCGATTCGCGCATCGGCGCTTGGGCCAGCCCGCAAAGCCAGGTGATCTCGGGCCGCGGCGTACTGGTGGCCAATGCCGCCAAGTTTGGCGCGCAGTTCATGCTGATGCCGCCGCGCCCGCCGCACTGGGGCGGCTACCGCCTCAAGCCCGATCAGTGGGAGTTCTGGCAGGGCCGCAAGAGCCGCTTGCACGACCGCCTGCGCTATCGCCAGGAAGGCGACGCCTGGGTGCGCGAGCGCTTGGCGCCATGAGCGCCTGGCACCGGCCCCGAACCCCGGCGCCGCACCCCGGCGCCGCATTGCGCGCCGGGCTGGCCCGGCGGCCGACGGCCGCCAGCGCCATGCGCCCTTACAAACCTGCCACGGCCAGAATCACCGCCGGCACCGTGACCAGCGCCAGCGCCGTGGAAACCGCAATGCTGGCGGTGACTTCTTCTTGTGCCACCTCGTAGCGCTGGGTAAACAAAAACACATTGGCGCCCACCGGCAGCGCCGCCGCCACAATCATCACGGCCAGCGGCATGCCCGACAGCCCGAGCGACCACCCCAGCGCGGCCAGCACGAGGGGGTGCACCACACATTTGACCAGCGCGATGCGCAGCGCCGCCCCAAACTGGTGGCCCACCTTGGTGAAGGCCAGCGTCACCCCCACCAGCAGCAGGGCAATGGGCCCCAGCGCCTGGCCCAGCAACTGCAGCGGCTTGCCCACCACTTCGGGCAGCACCAGCCCGGTTTGCGCAAACAACAGGCCCGCAATGATGGGAAGCGGCACCGGGTGCACGATGCCGTTGCGCACGGCCTGCAACACGGTGCGCCACATGGGCTGCTGCGTGCCGCCGCCGTCGCCGTCTTTGGCCGCGTGTTCGCGCGCGGCGGCCAGCTCAAAAACTACTGTGGCGCCGGTCAGCAAGATAAGGGCGTGCACCGAGATCAGCGTGAACAGCGTGACCAGCCCGGCCTCGCCAAACGCCAGGCCCACCAGCGGCACGCCGATCATGATGGTGTTGCTGAAGGTGTTGGCCAGGCCGCGCGCGGCCGCCAGGGTGCTAAAGCCCTGCACCCCCAGCGTGGCGGCAAAAATCAGCCCGGCGGCAGCGAAATAGATGGCCACGGGGCCAAAGTCGAGGTCTTGCACATGCACCGTGCTCATGGTGCGAAACAGCAGCGCGGGCGTGAGTACCATGAACACCAGGTTGGACAGGTCCTTGACCGACGTGGCGCGAATCCAGCCGCGCCGCCCCGCAAAAAAACCCAGCGCAATGAACAAAATGACCGGAATCAGGGACGCAAAGACGGGAGAGTTCACGGTGTGGCGGGCGCGGTGCGCTGAAAACGACGGGATCAGCCCGGCACCTTGCATGTGCCGTAACTACTGTTTTGATAGCTGGTAGCGCTTATCCATTAAGCGCTAGAGGCCATTTTGACTCAAAACTCACAACCATGCGGCCAACGCGGCGCCGCCCACACCGCAGGCCAGCACCACCGCCCAGGGCGGCGCACGCCAGAACACCAGCGCCACAAAGGCGGTCAGCGCCAGGCCAAAATCGGCGCCACCGTGGATGGCGCTGGTCCACACCGGGTTGTAAAGTGCCGCCAGCAGCAGCCCCACCACCGCCGCATTCACGCCCGCCAGCGCCGCCTGGGCGTGCGGGTTGCGCCGCAGTGGCTCCCAAAACGGCAAGGCACCGGCCACCAGCAAAAATGACGGCACAAAAATCGCCACCAGGCACACCACCGCCCCCAGCCAGCCGCCCGGCCAGACCTGCATGGACGCGCCCAGAAACGCCGCAAACGTGAACAGCGGCCCCGGCACCGCCTGCGTGGCGCCATAGCCCGCCAAAAACGCATCGGCCGACACCCAGCCCGGCCCCACCACCTCGGCCTGCAGCAGCGGCAGCACCACATGGCCGCCGCCAAACACCAGTGCGCCCACGCGGTAAAACGCATCCACCATGGCCAGCAGCGAGCCGGGCCACAGG
>NZ_QOZT01000039.1:0-33193 GCF_003345135.1 Acidovorax sp. BoFeN1 | reverse complement strand
ATCTTGTCAGTGTCAGTTTTTGAGAAAACCCAGATTTCATGCGCCTTGCAGGCCGACCGATCCCAATCCATTGAGACACCCATCGCTAACCAGTTGAATTTGTTCAACTTTTAACCGGACACTACTGGGTTGTCATATGAAAAATGCCACTTTGATGCGTGGAGATCGTAAACACGTTGTTGGAAAGCGGAGCACCAGAGCGCACCCGGCAATGGCGCAAGCTTATGCCGCCCCGGCCAGTGTCGCAATTTCCACGCCAGATGCGGGGGGCGCCGTGGCATGGAAAAACGCCCTGTGCCGTGGTGGCTTTGCTGCTAAAAGGATAGCTGCTTACGCTTATGGAACAAGCGCAGGAACCTCTTTTGAATCCAATCGACATTCGTGAAAACTGAGAGACAATCGCCCGCATGAGTTCCACCCCTAACTTCCGCCAGCCAGGCCCGTCGGGCATGTCCGGCGCAGTGCCGCCCCGGCTGCAGCTGGTGGGCATTACCAAGCGCTACCCGGCGGTGGTGGCCAACAGCGATGTGGCGCTGACGGTGCAGCCCGGCGAGATCCATGCCGTGCTGGGCGAAAACGGCGCGGGCAAGTCCACGCTGATGAAGATCATTTATGGCTCGGTCAAGCCCGACGAAGGCAGCGTGCACTTCAACGGCCAGGCGGTGCAGGTGCGCAACCCGCAAGAGGCGCGCGCGTTGGGTATTGCCATGGTGTTCCAGCATTTCAGCCTGTTCGACACCCTCACGGTGGCCGAAAACGTGTGGCTGGGCCTGGACAAGCGCATCACACTGTCCGAGGTCACGCAGCGCATTACGGCCAAGGCGTCTGAATACGGGCTGGACATCGACCCCCTGCGTCCGGTGCACACACTGAGTGTGGGTGAGATGCAGCGCGTCGAAATCATCCGCGCACTGCTCACCAACCCCAAGTTGTTGATCCTGGACGAACCCACTTCGGTGCTCACGCCCCAGGCGGTCGAAAAACTGTTTGTGGTGCTGCGCAAGCTGGCGTCCGAGGGCTGCAGCATCCTCTATATCAGCCACAAGCTGCACGAGATCCGGGCGCTGTGCACGGCCTGCACGGTGTTGCGTGGTGGCAAGGTCACCGGCGTGTGCAACCCGGCTGAAGAATCCAATGCGTCCCTGTCGCGCCTGATGATCGGCGCCGAGCCGCCCGCGCTGGAGCACCGCGCGGTGCAGACCGGCGCCACTGTGCTGCGCGTGCAGGGCCTGTCGCTGCCGCGCGCCGACCAGTTCGGAGTGGATTTGATCGACCTTCAGTTCGAGGTGAAGGCGGGTGAGGTAGTGGGCATTGCCGGGGTCTCGGGCAACGGGCAAAAAGAGCTGCTCTACGCACTGTCGGGCGAAGACCAGCGGGCCGGGCCGGCCAGCATCCAGGTGGCGGGCCAGAACGCGGGGCGCATGGGCCCGGGCCAGCGCCGTGCGCTGGGCCTGCACTTTGTGCCGGAAGAGCGGCTGGGGCGCGGCGCCGTGCCCACCATGGGCCTGGCGCACAACCTGCTGCTCACGCGCACCAATGCCGTCAGTGGCAGTGGCTGGATCCAGGTGGGGGCACTGCAAAAGCATGCCCAGTCCATCATCGAGCGCTTTCAAGTGAAGGCGGGTGGCCCCAATTCGGCGGCCAAATCGCTGTCGGGTGGCAACCTGCAAAAGTTCATCGTGGGGCGCGAGATCGATGCCAACCCCACGTTGCTCATCGTCTCGCAGCCCACCTGGGGCGTGGACGTTGGTGCGGCCGCGCAGATTCGCGGCGAGATATTGGCCTTGCGCGACGCTGGCTGCGCCGTGCTGGTCGTGAGCGAGGAGCTGGACGAATTGTTTGAAATCTGTGACCGCCTGCATGTGGTGGCCAAGGGGCATCTGTCGCCTTCGGTGCCCCGTGCCGAAGCCACGGTGGAGCGCATTGGCGAGTGGATGAGTGGCCTGTGGCACGCCGACGTGCAGGCGCACCTGGCCCGCAACCGCGAGCAGCTTGCCGCGCTGACCCAGGGGGTGCCGCATGTTCCGACTTGAACCCCGACCGCAGGCTTCGCGCTGGTGGAGCTATGGCTCTCCGCTGCTGGCCCTGGCCGTCACGGTGCTGATTGGTGTGGCCTTGTTTGCCGCGCTGGGCAAAGACCCGGTGCGCGGGCTGCAGGTGTTCTTCTGGGAGCCGGTGCGCTCGGCCTACGCTGTGGGTGAGCTCATGGTCAAGGCCACGCCGCTGCTGCTGATTGCGCTGGGGCTGGCGGTGTGCTTTCGCTCCAACGTCTGGAACATCGGCGCGGAGGGGCAGTTTGTCATTGGTGCCGTGGTGGCCGGTGGTGTGGCGCTGCTGGCCGACAAGACCACGGGCCCCTGGATCGTACCCGCCATCTTGCTGGCCGGTGTGCTGGGCGGCATGGCCTGGGCGGGGCTGACGGCGCTGCTGCGCGACAAGTTCAACGCCAACGAAATCCTGGTCAGCCTGATGCTGGTTTATGTAGCCACGCTGGTGCTGGGTTACCTGGTCTATGGGCCCTGGAAAGACCCCATGGGCTACAACTTTCCGCAAACCAAGACTTTTGAGAAGGTCACGCAGATTCCGCGTCTCATGCAGGGCTCGCGGGTGAGCATTGGCCTGCTGCTGGCGCTGGCGGCCGCTGGTGCGCTGTGGGTGTTCTTGTTTCGCACGCGTGCCGGCTTTGCCCAGCAGGTGGGCGGGCTGGCGCCCGCAGCAGCGCGTTACGCAGGCTTTTCGTCGCGTCGGGCGCTGTGGACGGCGCTGCTGGTCTCGGGCGGTGCGGCAGGCCTGGCGGGCGCGCTGGAGGTGGCTGGCCCCCTGGGCCAGCTCACGCCCTATGTGCCGGCGGGCTACGGCTTTGCGGCCATCATCGTGGCCTTTGTGGGGCGCCTGCACCCGGTGGGCATGGTGTTTTCGGCCATTCTCATGAGCATGTTCTATATCGGCGGAGAGCTGGCGCAGTCGCGCATGGGCTTGCCCAAGTCGCTGACCGGCGTGTTCCAGGGCCTGCTGCTGTTCACGCTGCTGGCTTGCGACACGCTGATCGCCTACCGCGTGCGATGGGTGGGTGCCCGCAAGGAGGTGCGTTGATGGAATCGTATGCATTGCTGATCGGCGCCACGCTGAGCGCGGGCACCGTGCTGGCACTGGCGGCGCTGGGACTGCTCATCAACGAAAAGGCCGGCATCGTCAACCTGGGGGCCGAGGGCATGATGCTGTGTGCCGCCATTGCGGGCTTTGCCACCGTGGTGCACACCGGGAACACCTGGCTGGGCTTTGCCGCGGGCATGGCAGCGGGGGCGTTGCTGGCTGCCATCTTTGGTGTGCTGGTGATCTGGCTCAACACCAACCAGTACGCCACGGGGCTGGCGCTCAGCCTGTTTGGTGTGGGTTTTTCGGCGTTTGCGGGCATCAGCTATGTGCAGGCCAAACTGCCCGAGTTGCCCAAGTACGCGGTTCCCGTGCTGGGCGACGTGCCACTGCTCGGGCCCGCGCTGTTCCAGCAGCACCCCTTGGTCTACCTCACCATGCTGCTGGTGGCGGGGCTGATCTGGTTCCTGTACCGTTCGCGTGCGGGCCTGGTGCTGCGTTCGGTGGGTGAGTCGCCCGAGTCGGCCCATGCGCTGGGCTACCCCGTGCGCCGCATCCGGCTGGCGGCCGTGATGGCGGGTGGCGCCCTGTGCGGCCTGGCGGGCGCCTACATCTCCACCGTGTATACGCCGCTGTGGGTGGAGGGCATGGTGGCCGGGCGCGGCTGGATCGCGCTGGCGCTGACCACCTTTGCCACCTGGCGCCCGGCACGCGTATTGCTAGGTGCTTACCTGTTTGGTGGCGTGACCATGCTCCAGTTCCATTTGCAGGCCACCGGCGTGCAGGTGGCCAGCCAGTTGCTGAGCATGCTGCCTTACGTGGCCACCATCGTGGTGCTGGCGCTCATTTCACGCAATCCGGCGTGGATACGGGTGAACATGCCGGCATCGCTGGGTAAACCGTTCTATCCTGGCTCCTGAAATTTTGCTTACATTGTTGCAACCCCTTTCTCATTCATAAGGAACCTACATGACTGATCTCCAGAAACGCTCCCTGCTCAAGGTCGCCGCGCTGTCTGCCGTGGCTGCTGCCGCGCTCGTGGGCTGTGGCAAGAAGGAAGAGCCGGCACCGGCCCCAGCGCCCGCGCCTGCCCCCGTCACCGAAGCACCCGCACCCAAGCAGGAGCCTCTGAAGATTGCATTTGCCTACGTGGGCCCCGTGGGCGACGGTGGCTGGTCTTATGCGCACGACAACGGTCGCAAGGCCCTCGAAAAGGAATTCGGCGACAAGATCGAGACGAGCTTTGTCGAAAGCGTGCCCGAATCGGCCGATGCCGAGCGCGTGCTGCGCGACATGGCGGGCCAGGGCAACAAGCTGATTTTTGGCACCACCTTCGGCTACATGGAATCCATGCTCAAGGTGGCGGCCGACAACCCCGGCATCAAGTTTGAGCACGCCACCGGCTACAAGACGGCCGAGAACATGCGCACCTACGACAGCCGCACCTACGAAGGCGCCTACATGGCCGGCGTGATCGCGGGGGCCATGACCAAGTCCAACACGCTGGGCGTGGTGGGCTCGGTGCCTATTCCTGAAGTGATCCGCAACATCAACAGCTTCACGCTGGGTGCGCAGTCGGTCAACCCCAAGATCAAGACCAAGGTGGTCTGGGTGAACGAGTGGTTCAGCCCACCCAAGGAAACCGAAGCGG
Source organism: Acidovorax sp. BoFeN1 (assembly GCF_003345135.1). Taxonomy (NCBI): domain Bacteria; kingdom Pseudomonadati; phylum Pseudomonadota; class Betaproteobacteria; order Burkholderiales; family Comamonadaceae; genus Acidovorax; species Acidovorax sp. BoFeN1. The sequence continues at coordinate 28,449 of NZ_QOZT01000039.1, read as the reverse complement.
CCACCAGCCTGATCAATGGCGGCGCCGACGTGCTGTTCCAGAACACCGACTCGCCTGCCGTGCTCAAGACCGCTCAAGAAAAGGGCAAGCGTGCCTTCGGCTGGGACAGCGACATGACCGCCTACGGCCCCAAGGCCCACCTGGCATCGGCCGTGATCAACTGGGGCCCGTACTACATCAAGGCCACCAAGGATGCGCTGGAAGGCACATGGGCCACGGGCCAGAACTGGTGGGGCGTGAAGGAAGGCGCCATCGACATCGTCTCCATGGCTGACGACGTGCCAGCGGAGACCAAGGCCAAGGTCGAGTCCATCAAGGCGGGCCTGAAGGACGGCAGCTTCGCCATCTGGAAGGGGCCCATCGTGGGCCAGGACGGCAAGCCCGTGCTGGAAAAAGACGTGGTGGCCGACGACAAGTTCCTGGGGGGCATCAACTTCTACGTCAAGGGCGTGGAAGGCAAGATCCCCGGTGGCGACAAAAAGTAAGCGCTGCGCTGGCTGACCGTCTCACCCTGGCCGCCTTCGGGCGGCCTTTTTTTGGCTGGCAGTGGCTGCGCTGCGCGGTGTGCGGTTTGCATACCGCTGCCGACAAGGCATCATGTGCCTTGCGCCGCATCCCTTGTCCCGCGGCATCACTTTGGGAGTCTGCTGATGTTTAAAGTGCCCCCTATCACCGCGCAGCGTCTGCAAGAGCTGCTGCGGGCCATGCCCAAGGCAGAACTGCATATCCACATCGAAGGTTCGCTCGAACCCGAGCTGATCTTTGCCCTGGCGCAGCGCAACGATCTTCCGCTGCCCTATGCCAGCGTAGAGGCCCTGCGGCAGGCCTATGCCTTTACCAACCTGCAGAGCTTTCTGGACATCTACTACGCCGGGGCCAGCGTTTTGCTGCATGAGCAGGATTTTTACGATATGGCCCGCGCCTACCTTGCGCGAGCTGCTATGGATAACGTAGCGCATGCAGAGATTTTCTTTGACCCTCAGACCCACACCGCACGCGGCGTGGCGATCGAGACGGTGATCAACGGCCTGCACCGCGCCTGTGAGGACGCGCGCTCCGAGCTGGGCATCAGTTCCACACTGATCCTGTGCTTCTTGCGCCACCTCAGCGAGGCCTCGGCCTTTGAAACGCTGGAGCAGGCGCAGCCCCTCTTGGACAAGATCGTGGGCGTGGGCCTCGATAGCAGCGAGCTGGGGCATCCGCCAGAGAAATTTGCACGCGTCTTTGCCCGCTGCCGCGAGCTGGGGCTGCACCTGGTGGCCCATGCGGGCGAAGAGGGGCCACCGGCCTATATCTGGAGCGCCCTCGATGTGCTCAAGGTCGAGCGCATCGACCACGGCGTGCAGGCCGTGCACGATGCCGCCCTGATGCAGCGCCTGGCGCAAGACCGCATCCCGCTCACGGTGTGCCCGCTGTCGAACCAGAAGCTGTGCGTGTTTCCCGACCTGAAGAACCACAACCTGCGCCAGTTGCTCGACGCCGGCCTGTGCGCTACCGTCAACTCCGACGATCCGGCCTACTTTGGCGGTTATATCAACGAGAACTTTACCCAGGTGTTTGCCGCAACGGCCATGACGGCCCGGCACGCCTACCAGCTGGCGTTCAACAGTTTCGAGGCCAGCTTTGCGAGCAATGCCGACAAGCGTGTGTGGGAGCACCGCCTGAAGGAAACCTTCGAGCGCTTCGTCGAGCACGACTGACCACGCGACTGACCAGGCACCCCGCCGTCGCCGCGAATCCCCGGCGCGGGTGCGGTGCGGGTGCGGCCTCAGCCAGCGGCAAGGGCCGCGCGCAGCCTGGCCGCATGGTCGTGCAGCACCTCGGGCGATGGGTCTTTGCGCGGCCACGACAGCGCAATGCCATCCTGCGCATGGCGCGGCACCACATGCAGGTGAAAGTGAAACACGGTCTGATCGCCCTCGCGGCCATTGGCCTGCAGCAGCGTCAGCCCCGGCGGGTTGAACACCGCCATCACCGCACGGGCGACATGCTGGGCCGTCTGCATGACGGCGGCTGCCTCTTCGGGGGTGATGTCCAGCAAAGTGGCCGCATGGCGTTTGGTTGCCACCAGCACATGGCCTGGGTTGACCTGGCCCAGGTCCATGAAGGCGATGGTCAGTGCATCCTCATACACCCGGGCGGACGGAATTTCGCCCGCCACCAGGCGGCAAAAGATGCACTGGCCAGGAGGGGATGTGTCGACAAACATGGGCATCGCGGGGCTCCTCTAGGTGATGGTGCAAGGGGTTGCTGTGTGGTCATTGCCATGTGCGGCAGGCGGCCTCGCTGAAACGGCGCCGGCGCGCACAGGCCAGTCCGCATTTTGCCGCCCCGGGCCGCAGCCTGGAGCACCGCCGCAGTGGACGGAATCCCGGTGCACCAGGTGGGCGGCGGACGTGGGCGTGACATTGCCACCGCCGAGGGCGCTGTCACGGGGGCTGTCGTGGGCTCACGGATGGATGAGCAGGGGGGGGTGATGCAGGATGTGCAGCGTTGCGCCAACGCACCAGAGCAGTCGCAGCCCGATCGCTGCCGCCGACATGTCGCTGGGCTTGACCGCAGGCTGTGCGCGGACTCCCGGCTTGGCGGGCCCGCAGGGTGCCTTCGGCGCCACTGGCGCAACGGACAAAAACGGCAGCACCACGGTGAATGTTCCGGCGCGGTAAGGGCGTTGGGGCTGGCCTGCGGTGATGGGGCCCGCCTGATAAAATGCTTTGCAAAGACCGCTGTCCCGGCGGTCTTTTGCTTTTTCAGTCTCCGGGACCATGTAGAGGAACACCATGTACAAAAACCTCGCTGCCGCGCTCGCGGCCGCCTGTTTTTTCGCCCCCGTTTTTGCCCAGACCCCCGCCACGACCAAGGCGCATGCCGCGCCCGTCAAGGCGGGCTTCGTTTATGTCTCGCCCATCACCGAAGCGGGCTGGACGCGCCAGCACGACGAGGGCCGCAAGGCCGTCGAGGCGGCCCTGGGCAGCCAGGTCCAGACCACCTTCGTCGAGAACGTGCCCGAGGGGGCCGATGCCGAGCGCGTGATTCGCGACCTGGCGGCCACGGGCCACCAGATCATCTTTACGCCCAGCTTTGGCTACATGGAGCCCACGCTCAAGGTGGCGCAGGACTACCCGAACGTCAAGTTTGAGTCCATCACGGGTTACAAGACCGCCCCCAATGTGGCCTCTGCCAATGCGCGTTATTACGAGGGCCGTTACCTCGCGGGCATCGCGGCGGGCCGCATGAGCCAGACCGGCGTGGCGGGCTATGTGGCCGGCTTTCCCATCCCCGAGGTGCTGCAGGGCATCAACGCCTTCGCGCTGGGCATGCGCTCGGTGAATCCGCAGGCCACGGTCAAGGTGGTGTGGCTCAACGTCTGGTTCGATCCGCCCAAAGAGCGCGACGCCGCCATGGCGCTGTTCAACCAGGACGTGGACGTGATCGCGTTCCATACCGGCTCCACCGCAGTGATGGCGGCGGCGCAAGAGCGCGGCAAGCTGGCCGTGGCCTACCACTCGGACATGCGCCGCACCGGGCCCGATGCGCAGATCGTGGCGGTCACCCACCAATGGGGCAGCTACTACACCGAGCGCGTGCGCGCGGTGCAAAACGGCAGCTGGAAAAGCGGCAGTGTGTGGGGCGGCGTGCGCGAGGGCATGATTCGCGTGGGCGACTTTGGCAGCCGTGTACCTTCTGCCGTGCAAAAAGAGGTGCTGGCCGCGCAAAAGGCGGTGGGCGCCGGCAGGCTGCACCCGTTTCGTGCGGGCAAGGCCGCTGTGCGCGACAACGCAGGGCAGGAGGTCATCCCAGCCGGGCAAACCCTTTCGGACCTGCAGATTTTGCAGATGAACTGGCTCGCCGAAGGGGTGCAGGGCAAGCTGCCCCGCTGATACGCATTGGCGGGGCCGGGCGCGGCAGCGCTTGCTACCGCTAAGCTAGCGGCCATGCCTGTATTTCGCTCCGCCCTTTTGCGCTTTGCCGACGACGGCATGGCCCTGTTCGACCCCGATGGCCTGCTGGCCGTGGGCCCCGATGCACAAGGGCGCCAGCGGGTGCTGGCAGCGGGGGCCTGGTCTGACCTGGCCCCCCGCTTTGGCAGCGGACCCGTCGAGCACCTGCCGGGCCGCATCATTGCCCCCGGGTTTGTGGACATGCACATCCACTTTCCGCAGACCGATGTGATTGGCTCGCCAGCCGATGGCCTGCTGCCCTGGCTGGAGAACTACACCTTTCCCCATGAAAAACGCTTTGTAGCGCCCGACTATAGTGCGCAAGTAGCTCAGTTTTTCATAGCAGAGCTGCTGCGCAATGGCGTGACCACGGCACTGGCGTTTGCCACATCGCACCCCGCGTCGGCTGAGGCGCTGTTCGCGGAGGCGCAGCACCACCAGATGCGCCTGATCACCGGCAAGGTGCTACAAGACCGCCACTCGCCTGATGGCGTGCGCGACGACACCGAGCAAAGCCTGATCGACACCGAGGCCCTCATCCAGCGCTGGCACGGCGTGGACCGCCTGGGCTATGCCATCACACCGCGTTTTGCGCCCACCAGCACGCCAGAGCAGCTGCGTGGCGCCGGGGAGCTGGCGGCGCGCTACCCCGGTGTGTGGATCCAGTCGCATGTGGCCGAAAACCTCGATGAAATTCGCTGGGCTCACGAGCTGTTCCCAGCATCGCGCAGCTACCTGTCGGTGTACGACGACTTTGGCCTGCTGCGCGAGCGCGCCGTGTATGCCCATTGCATCCATCTGGACGAACACGACCGCGCTCTGATGCGCGACACCGGGGCGGTGGCGGCTGTCAGCCCCACCAGCAACCTGTTTCTGGGCAGCGGCTTTTTCGACTATGCCGAGGCCGATCGCGTGGGAATGGGCTACGGTCTGGCCAGCGATGTGGGCGGCGGCACCAGCTTCAGCCCGTTTCACACCATGCTGGCAGCGTATTACGTGGGCAGGGAGGGGCAGGCAAAGCGCGGCCTGAGCCTTTCGCCCCAGCACCTGTGGTGGCAACACACCGCGGGTGCGGCCAGGGCGTTGGGGCTGGCGGGCGTGGTGGGCAATCTGCAGCCCGGGTGCGAGGCCGACTTCATCGTCCTCAACCCCCAGGCCACGCCGCTGCTGGCGCGCCGCACGGCCCAGGCGGGCAACATCGATGAGCTGCTGTTTGCCATGATCGTGCTGGGCGATGACCGGCTGGTGGAAAAAACCGTCATTTCTCAAGCAAAATAGGCCCATAGCGCTTGATGATCAAGCGCGAACAGCTATCAAAAACGTAGTACTGGCCAGGAGCATTCCACCATGAGCATCAAGAGCGACAAATGGATCCGCCGCATGGCGGCCGAGCACGGCATGATCGAGCCTTTCGAGCCCGGTCAGGTGCGCGAGGTCGAAGGGCGAAAAATCATCAGCTACGGCACCAGCAGCTACGGCTACGACATCCGCTGCGCACCCGAATTCAAGGTGTTCACCAACATCCACAGCACGGTGGTGGACCCGAAGAATTTTGACGAGAAAAGCTTTGTCGATTTTCACGGCGACAGCTGCATCATCCCGCCCAACAGCTTTGCGCTGGCGCGCACCATGGAGTACTTTCGCATTCCCCGCAATGTGCTCACCATCTGCCTGGGCAAGAGCACCTACGCACGCTGCGGCATCATCGTCAACGTCACCCCGTTCGAGCCCGAGTGGGAAGGCTACGTGACGCTGGAGTTCTCCAACACCACGCCGCTGCCCGCGCGCATCTATGCGGGCGAGGGCTGCGCGCAGGTGCTGTTCTTCGAGAGCGACAAGGACGACGTCTGCGAAGTGTCTTACAAGGACCGTGGCGGCAAATACCAGGGCCAGGTGGGCGTGACGTTGCCCAAGGCCTGAGGGCGTCCCGCGCCTGGCTGAGCCGCGCATGCCCGCGGCCGGGTGTGGCATTCATTCGGGGGGGGCTTCCTTGTGTCCACGGGGTGGCGCCGGGCGTACCATGGCGAACAGGCCTCTTGCAAACGAGGCGAACAGGAGACAGTCATGAAATGGGAAGGCAATCGGGAATCGGACAATGTGGAAGACCGCCGCAGCTCAGGCGGCGGAATGCCCGTGTTCGGGGGGCGCAGCATCGGCATTGGCACCATCGTGATTGCCCTGCTGGGTGGCTGGGCACTGGGCATCAATCCGCTGACCATCTTGAGCCTGCTCAGTGGCGGTGGTGCACCCACCGCGCAGGTGCAGCAGGCCCCGGCCCAGCGACCGCCTGCTGATGACACCATGGGGCGCTTTGTAGCGACTGTGCTGGCCGACACCGAAGACGTATGGCAAGGTGTTTTTCGCGAAGGCGGGGCAACCTACCAGGAGCCGCGCCTGGTGCTGTTTCGGGGTGCCACGCCCACGGCGTGCGGCACGGGCCAGGCTGCCATGGGGCCGTTTTATTGCCCGGCCGACCAGAAGGTCTACATTGACCTCGGGTTTTACGAAACGCTCAAAAGCCGCCTCGGGGCCCCTGGCGATTTTGCGCAGGCCTATGTCATTGCCCACGAGGTGGGCCACCACGTGCAACACCAGCTGGGCATCAGTGGCAAGGTGGACCAGATGCGTGGCCGCGTGAGTCAGGCCGAATACAACGCCCTGTCGGTGCGGCTGGAGTTGCAGGCCGACTGCTTTGCCGGCGTGTGGGCGCACCACGCCCATAATGCCCGCCAGATTCTGGAGCAGGGCGACGTGGAAGAGGCCATGAACGCCGCTGCCAAAATTGGCGACGATGCCCTGCAGCGCGCGGGCGGAGGCGCCGTGGTGCCCGAAAGCTTTACCCACGGCAGCAGCGCCCAGCGCCAGCGCTGGTTCAACAACGGTTTGCAAAACGGCAATATCAAGACCTGCGACACGTTTTCCAGCCGCAATCTCTGATTCTTGGGGGCATCGCACGGTGGCAACGGGGGGGGCTTGGGTATCTGGGTTGTGCAGAAAAAATGACCTGAATTGGTATCAAGCCCTTATGGATAAAGCGCTATTTGCTATGTAAAACATAGCAAATGATGACGCTCTGTTACTGGTGTCGCGCCCGTTGTGCAGGGGCAACGCACATAAATAAGGCCTCTTTTGCCACCGGTGCGACAATAGCAGGCTAAATGACAAGTTCTTTTTCCAATTTATCGCTGGCCGAGCCGCTGGCACGCGCCGTGGCCGAAATGGGCTACGAGTCCATGACGCCCATCCAGGAGCAGGCCATTCCCGTGGTCCTCACAGGGCAAGACGTTATGGGCGCTGCCCAGACCGGCACCGGCAAGACCGCGGCGTTCTCGCTGCCCCTGCTGCAACGCCTGCTCAAGCACGAGAGCAGTTCCACATCTCCCGCCCGTCACCCCGTGCGCGCCCTGGTGCTGCTGCCCACGCGTGAGCTGGCCGACCAGGTGGCCCAGCAGATTGCGCTGTACGCCAAATACACCAAGCTGCGCAGCACCGTGGTTTTTGGCGGCATGGACATGAAGCCGCAGACCATTGAGCTGAAAAAGGGCGTCGAGGTGCTGGTGGCCACGCCGGGCCGTCTGCTGGACCACATCGAGGCCAAGAACGCGGTGCTCAACCAGGTCGAGTATGTGGTGCTCGACGAGGCCGACCGCATGCTGGACATCGGCTTCTTGCCCGATCTGCAGCGCATCCTTTCGTACCTGCCCAAGCAGCGCACCACGCTCTTGTTCAGCGCCACGTTCTCGCCCGAAATCAAGCGCCTGGCCGGCAGCTACCTGCAAAACCCGATCACCATCGAGGTGGCCCGTCCCAACGAAACGGCGTCCACGGTGGAGCAGCGCTTTTACAGCGCCAATGACGACGACAAGCGCCGTGCCATCCACCAGGTGCTGCGTACGCGCGGCATCAAGCAGGCCTTCATCTTTGTGAACAGCAAGCTCGGTTGCGCACGCCTGGCCCGCAGCCTGGAGCGCGAAGGCCTCAAGACCACCGCGTTGCATGGCGACAAGAGCCAGGACGAGCGGCTGAAGGCACTGGATGCCTTCAAGCAGGGTGAGGTCGATTTGCTGGTGTGCACCGACGTGGCCGCCCGTGGCCTCGACATCAAGGATGTGCCGGCCGTGTTCAATTTCGACGTTCCCTTCAACGCCGAAGATTACGTGCACCGCATTGGCCGCACCGGCCGTGCCGGCGCTTCTGGCCTGGCCGTCACCCTGGTGTCGGGCAGTGACGCCCGCCTGGTGGCCGACATCGAGAAGCTGCTCAAGACCAAGCTCGATATCGAAGCACTTGAATACGACGAAGACCGCCCGAACATCCAGCAGCAGGGGCGCATCAATGACGGGCGCCGCGCCTGGCGTGAGGGCGGTGCATCGGCCGAGCCGCGCAATGATGCCGCGCGCCGTGACGCCGCTCCGCGCGAACGCGAGCGCCGCGAACCGCGCGAGCCACGTGAATACCGGGGCTTCCGTCCCGCCGTGGCTTCGCGCGATCCCTTCTTCGAAAAACCCTACGAGTCGAGCGCCGCTGATGTGGCGCCCGCCTGGGAAGCGGCGGCCAAGTCGCCTGCCCGCAGTGGCGTGTCGGCCAACATCAAGCCCAAGCGCAAGGTGGCAGCCCTGTTCAAGGCGGTACCGCCAGAGACAGCGGTGGCCGCACTGCCACAGCCAGAAACTTCCGATCAGTAAGTCGCTGACCGGGGCGCGCGCTGGCGCCTTGCGTCTGCGCGCTTATTGAAAGCGCCCCTGGGTTCAAGCGTGGCACTCATGCGTTTGAGGTGCCCGTTTTTTTGGAATGATACAAACACCACGCGCGTGTACCGACGGTGTCGGCGCTGCGGTGGTTTTGTTGTTTTTAATGACGAAAAATGGCTCTAGCCCTTATGTGACAAGCGCTAGGCGCTATCAACTTTAATTGGTTGAATGCGCTTCGTGTGTGTGGGGTTCTTCGGTGCGCCCGGGCGCAAGCCGCTCCAGTACGGCCGCGTCCACTTGGCCGAAAGCGAGCACCTTTCCACCCCGCCGCTCGGCGAAGCGGCGTGCTGCCTCGGTCGAGGCGAAGGCGGGCAGATTGCCCGCACGCATGGGCCCCCGCGCGGACGATCCATCCACGTACATCGCGGTCTCGGCGGCGATCCAGGTCTTGGTTTCGGCATCGGTGACATAGCGCGCCACCAGTTCTTGCGCCGTGCGCCCCTGGCTGTATTTCGCCACGTCGGCCAGGTACTGGAACAGGCTCAGCGGGGAGTCAAAGAAATGTGCATCGCCGTTGGCAAAAATGATCTGGGCTGCCCATTCGGCTGATCGTGCAGGGTACATGCCGCACACCGGGCAGCGTGCATCCGTCGGGATGGCCCGGGGGGCTTCCAGGCGCTGGCCTGAAGCGGGATCGAAGGGCGTGGGCGGCGCCACCACACACACATCATCGGGCAGCGCCTGCCCGGCTGCACGAGGGTCCGCCCCCGGTGCATAGAACTTCCAGGCAACCGCGGACGCCGCAAGCGCGCCCACACCCGCCAGGCCTGCGAACAGGGCCCGGCGCCTGTTGGGTGACTGTCGCAGTGCGTGCATGGCTTACATGCGCGTGTCGTGCAGCGCCGCGCCCGACAGGTCGACCATGTCGGCCGTGATCTCGCCAAAGCGCAGCACTTTGCCACCGTATTCGGCGGCAAATTTCACAGCGTCGCCCTCTTGCACAAAGCTGGCAATGGTCGGCCCCATGGAGCCGTGGCGCTTGCTGCCCAGCACGTAGATGGCGGTTTTGGCGTCGATCCAGTGGCCCACCGGCTGCTCCCACTTGGCCTTGCCCATGTCCTGCACAAACACTGCCTTGGCAGCGCGCACCTGCTCGCCGGCCAGCAACGTGTTGAACAGTTCGACCGTGTCGCAGAAAAAGCTCGGTTGCGCCTGCCCGGCGTAATGCACTTGTGCCTTGGGGCCGGGGTAGTCGGACAGCAACATGCCGTCGAGCTCGCAGCTGGTGGAGCGGTCGATCTCGACCGGGGCGAGTGTCTGGGCGCTGCCGCCTTGCTCACCGCAGCCGGTCAGGCCGCCCAAGGCGCCCAGGGCAGTCACCGCTGCCAGCCCCCCCAGAATGTGGCGACGGCGGCAGGAACAGGTCATGTTTTTCATTTGAATCTCCAGCGGGCCAGCGCGAGCGGCAGCACAATCCAGGCCACCATGACGCCGCCCATGATGGCGGGACTGCCCAGCGAAGACGGAACGATGCTGGCCAGGCCATAGAGCGTGCGCACTTCGTCGAGCGAAAAGACGTTCAGGATACGGAACACATCGGCCGGGTTGAGCAGCAGCAGCCAGGCAAAGGCATCGCCGCCAAAGCTGCCGCCGGTGCCCACCAGAATGCCCAGCAGCAGCAGGTCAAACACCAGCACAAAGAAGAACCACATGGCAATGGCCAGGCCCGAGGCGCGGGTGCGGTCGCGGGCGATCACGGACATCAGCACGGCCATGCTCAAAAATGCCAAGCCCAGCAGCACCGAGCTGATCATGAAGCCAATGTAATGGTACAGCCCGGACCAACTGACGTGTTGATACAGCAGCACCGCGACCAGGCCAAAACCGACCAGCGTGGACAAGGTCAGTGCCGCAGCCAGGCCCAGGTATTTGCCCAGCAGCAGCTCCAGTCGGGTGATGGGCAGTGACAGCAGCAGGTCGAGCGAGCCGCGCTCGCGTTCGCCCACGATGGCGTCAAAACCGAGCAGCAGCGCAATCAGCGGGATCAGGTAAATCACCAGGCTGACCAGGCTGGCAATGGTGAACTCGATGGAGCGAAAGCCCACCGCGCCCTGCTGCGCACCGCCAAAGTAGGCAATGACGAGCGAGAACACGGCAAACACCAGCGCCACGGCCAGCACCCAGCGGTTGCGGATGCGGTCGCGAAATTCCTTGCCGGCAACGGTGAAAATTTGTGTCAATTCCATGGACAGTCCTTTCAGTCCGAAAACCCGAAGAACACGTCTTCCAGCGACGGCTCGTGCATTTTGATGTCGAGCACACGCGCCCCAAAGGGAGCCAGCGCGGCCAGCACGGCCATTTTTTGCTCACGCGGGCAGGCCAGGCGCAAGCCCTGGGCGGTTGGCTCGGGGGTGGCTGCCGTGGCGTGTTCTAGCGCCTGCGCGATGGCGGGCGTGTCTCCTGCTTGCAGTTGCAGCTCAAACACCAGGGGCATGTGGGTTTGCTCGCGCAGTGCCTGCACGCTGCCCACGGCCTGCACTTTTCCGGCCGATAAAATCGCCAGGCGCCCGACGCGCTCTTGCAGCTCGGCCAGGATGTGGGAGGTGATGATGATGGTCACGCCTTCGGCCTGCAGGCCGCGCAGCGTGGCATAAAAGTCGCGGATGGCTTGCGGGTCGAGGCCACTGGTGGGCTCGTCCAGAAACAGCACCTGGGGCGAGCCCAGCAGCGCCTGCGCAAAGCCCAGGCGCTGGCGCATGCCCTTGGAGTACTCGCGCACCGGACGCTTGCCCGCATGGGCCAAACCCACCCGATCAAGTGCTGGCTGGCACTGCGCCAGGGGGGCGCCCTTGAGCTTGGCAAAAAAACGCAGGGTTTCGAGGCCGCTCAGGTTGTCATAGAGCACCACGTTCTCGGGCAGGTAGCCCAGGTGGCGGCGCGCAGCCCGAAAACCGCGTCCGCGAACTGAAGCACCGCCGACCAGGATCTCGCCGCTGGTGGCCGGGATCAGGCCAAGCATCATTTTGAACAGCGTGCTTTTGCCCGCGCCGTTGTGGCCGATGAGGCCAAAAATTTCGCCGCGCGCGATGTCCAGGTCTACCCCGTCCACCGCATGCAAAGCGCCGTAATGTTTGGTCACGCCGCGCAGCGAAATCGCCATGCTGTTATTGACCGGGGAAATGCTTGCCACGCCACTCACTCCAATTTTGATGGGTCGGAACCATGCGCGGCTTGGGGTCAACGACCGAGGGCACGCGAAGGATCGGAAATTGCTGGCCCACCAGGCGCAATGCCTGCACTGCGGGGCTGGCCAGCAACAATTTCATGCTCGGATAGCGCCAGCTGAGCCGGTCCACCATGTCGTTGGCTTCATAGGGTACGTCGCCCACGCCGTTGCCGTCGCGATCCCACCCCAGGTAGTTGGCCCAGTGGTTCCCGCTCTCGACGCCCCAGCGTTCGTCGCGTGCGCCCACATAACGCACCTGTTCGCGGTTGCCGATGAAGTCGTTGCCCTCGACCACGTTGCGCGTGGACCCGGCGGACAAATGCACGCCCACCACGTTGTCCACCACCAGGTTGTTTTTCAGTTCGGCGTATTCGACGTCGTAGATGAAAAAGCCCCGGTTGTTGCCCGCCACCACATTGTTCTCGACCACCGAGTCCTGCACCGAGCGCAGCATGATGCCGTGGTCTGAGTTGCCCCAGGCCCGGTTGCCACGCACCACCTGGTCGCGCACTTCCATCAGCGCCAGGCCGCCCCGGTTGTAGTAGGTTTCGTTGTCTTCCCAGACGTTGTAGTACGACGTCATGTAGTGCGTGCCGTAACGGCTGTGGTGCAGCTTGTTGCCCCGAAAGGTGGCGTGGTGCGACACGTCCACATACAGCGCATCGCGCACGAAGCTGACGTTGTTGTGCAGGATCTGCGCACGCTGGGTGTTGTACAGCTGGATACCGTTGCCGCGCTGGGCGGAGTCGAAATCGCGCTTGCCCGTGATGAGGTTGCCCTCAATGCGCACGTCGTTGACCTTCTCGATCCACAGGCCAAACAGGTTGTATGTCAGATCGCAGTTTTGCACCACGGCGCGGTGTGCGCCAGGGAAGAGGTAGATACCGGCGTTCTGGTCTTTCAGGCTGCTGCCCGAATTGCTCACGATCAGGCCTTCGATAACCACGTCCGGGGACGTGACGCGAATGGTGTCGCCAGTCAGCCCGCCATTGAGCGTGGGGCGGTTCAGGCCGCGCAACGTGAGGGGTTTGTCGATCAGCAGGTTGACGCGGTAGTTGCCGCGCTGCACCTCGATGACGTCGCCAGGCGCGGCAGCGGCCACGGCGGCTTGCAGGTCCTGCCCTGGCTGTACAGTGACCGTGGCAGCACCGGCATATTGCGTAACCACCCAGCCCAGCGTGACAGCACGGGCCAGGCTCAGTAAGACACCCTTCATAGCACCAGCCATCCCATGGACTTGAATGCCAGGAATAGCACAGCACCGATCATCAGGTTCTTGAAGCCTACGTAGCTCACCATGTCCATGACACCGGCAACGCGGTACTGGTCACGCCACCACAGGCCGTCCTTGACGTAGCGTTTGCCCGACAGGCGGATCAGCACTTCATAGACGCTCCAGCCAAACCACCAGCCAATGATGGCGCCTGAGGACAGCGTGCCCATGGCCGTCATCAACCAAGCCACCGTGGCGGCCACGGCAAGCGACAAGCCGGCGATTTGCAGTGCACGCTGTGAACGCCAGCCGTCAACGCTCCAGGGCCACAGGTGATCGCGCAGTTCCAGCCACAGCCACTGCAGGCCGCGCGCGCCGTTCTTGTGTGCGGGCAGCATGGGAGCTGTGGGCATGCGCGGATCGGGTCCCTGAGCGGCCTTGGCGCTGATCTGCTCGGTGAAACTGGTCGCGGGATGGATTGGAATGAAGTAGCCGTTGGCACCAATTGGTGTGATCTCCAGACCATCTTTTTCGCGGCGCTTGCGCTCTTTGGCCAGCGGTGGGCAGCCCTTGGTGTCGGTATAGAGAATCATGCAATCGAGGCAATGCAGGCACTCGCGGTGGTCAATGCGGCCATCGGCATCAATGGCTTGCGCACCGCAGCCCACGGCGCAAGCCTTGCAGCTGTTGCAGTCTTGCTTGCGCTTGAGGCCAAACCAGCGGAAGGTGCTGGGCATGGCCAGCGAAGCGCCCAGCGGGCAGATGTATTTGCAGTACGGCCGCTCGATGAAGATCGACAGGCCCAGGATAGCGGCCACGAACAAGCCATAGGGCCAGGCGCGGTTCTGGACGCCCACCAGGAAGGTGGTTTTGAAAGGCTCGACCTCGGAGAGCTTTTCGGCCAGACCCATCGAAAACATCGACACGGTGATGAGGCCGAAGAAGATGACGTATTTGAGCCACTTGAGGCGGTCATGCCACTTTTGCGGCAGCTGCGTCTGAAAGCGCTTGAAACCCACTTTGCGCGCCACTTTGTAGATGGCCTCGGAGAGCGAGCCGAACGGGCACATCCAGCCGCAAAACAGCCCGCGCCCGAACAGGAACACCGTGACTATGATGAAGATCCAGAACAGGAAGATGAATGGGTCAGACAGGAACAGCGACCACGTCCACTTGAACAGCAGCGAATGGAACCAGGTCAGCACCTGGGTGATGGACGGCTGCGCCATGGCACCAAAGCCGACGAACACGATGCTCAAGCCCCATGCGGTGTACTTGAAGGCATTGACCGGCCATTTGTTCTTGTGCGTGGACAGGCGCGTGAGTTTTTCGCGGTAGGCATAGACCACCGTGACAGCGACCAGAAGCACTGCAAACAGTGCGATCTCGACGGCACGCGTCTTCCAGATGCGTACCCAAGGTGCGTCGGGCTCGACCACCTTCGGGCGTCCGCCTTCGAGTGTTTCGGCTGGCAACCAGTAGGGGCTGTCAAAGCTGGTGAAGCTGCGGGCTCCCGTGGCGCGGTCTACCCGGTTGCCCAGGAAGCTCAGCTTCCAGGGGTAAGCGGCCGAAAAGGAGGGTGAGCGAATGATGAATATGGCGGACTCGTTGAACGACGGTGCGCCTGCGGCCTCAATGCCATAGAGGTTCATGGCATCGAGGTCACGGAAAGTGAAGGCGTCGGCGCCCTGGCGCACCTGCACACGGTCGTACAGGCCGCCGCGCACAAAACCAGAGCCCTTGAATGACTCGGCACCACCGGTACGCACCACGAAGAACGCGTTCTCGCCCTCTTTGAGCTGCAGGCGCAGGTTGTTCCAGCTGTTTTCGCCGAGCACGCTTTTGCCGATGTCGGGCTGGTTCAGGTCGCCAAACCACAGCTCGATGAACGGGTCGGGGCTGCGCTCCAGACCGACCTGTTCAGGCATCACGCGCAGGCGCTGCACCGCGCCTTGCTTGACCAGTTCAGCCCATCCCCAGCGCTTGCCCGTAACCACGTAACGGGCCGGATCGCGCACGGTGGGCGCCAGAATTCCGACCTGGCGGGCGACGGCCGAGCCCGAGGCCATCATGACCTGGTTTTGGGCAATGACGGTGACGGTGGCACCCGAGATGGCGTCCAGCCCGAGTACTTCTTCATCAGGGCGCGACTGGCCGACTTCGATCTTGTTGGCCACGGATTTGCCCAGATACTGGGCATTGAAATTGAGCAGTGCCGACTCGGGAATGCCGAGCAGCAGGATGGGTTCGGAATGCTTGAGCACCTTGACGCCGACAAATTTGCCGGTTTTGTCCATGCCGATCAGGGTCACCACGGGCTTGCCTGAATACGCAGGCGTGTCGGTGATGTCGGTGGACAGCATCACATAGCCCAGCAGTTTTTTGTCTGCGGTGGCGTTGTCGTAAGCCTCTACGTAGGGCGGCTGGCCCTTGCGCTCGGAAAAATGTGTGGCGCCCGGAAAGACATCGGCGCAAGGCAGCAGCGCACACATGTCCTTGGCGCTTTGCAGGTCAGCGGGCAACTCGGCCTCGTAGGCGCCCGCCTGGGCCCTGGGCACAAAAAGCGCCAGTGCCAGAAAAAAAGCGACCCCGAGGATCGCGAGCCGTTGGCGAAGCAAAATCATCACGCTTTCCCTTGAGCGGGTTGCGCAGCACCGCTGCTGCGCAACCCATTGAACCGCCTATCAGCCTTCAACAATCATGCGCGTGCGCATTTCAAGGTGAAGAGCATGGCAGAAGTTGGTGCAGTAAATCCAGAACACACCGGGTTTGTCGGCCACGAAGTTGACCGAGGCGGTCTCCAGCGGGTTGACGACAAATTGCACGTTGTACTTGGGAATGGCGATGCCGTGCGTCAGGTCTTCGATCTTGTCCAGGTTGGTCAGGATCAGCGTGACCTCGTCACCCTTCTTCAGCTTGAACTCGCGCAGGCTGAACGCAGGCGCTTGCGAAGTGAGCTTGACCGTGACCTTCTTGCCATTGCGGAACACGCCGCTTTCCTTGGCGTCCTTGATGGCCAGCGGGAAATCGTCGTGTGAGTAGACTTGCTTGGGTCGCACCAGTTCGCGCTTGAAAATGATGAAGTCATGCGGCTCGCCGCGCACCGGGTGGTCGGCCAGCATCACCATTTTTTCGCCCGAAATGTCGAACAGCTGTTCGTTCTCGGGGTGCAGCGGGCCCACGGGCAGGAAGCGGTCCTTGGAGAACTTGCAGCCCACGGCCATGTACTTGCCATCGGCAGCCTTGGTTTCGGACTGCGAGGCATTGACGTGACCAGGCTGGTATTGCACATCGTGGCGGTCCACCACGTACTTGGAGTTCTTATCGCCGGCGTGGAACTTGATGGCGGCTTCAATGTTCCACTTGACCATCTGGCTGTCGAGGAACAGCGTGGTGTAGGCGTTGCCGCGGCCGTCAAAAGCGGTGTGCAGAGGGCCCAGGCCGACCTCGACTTCGGCCACGATGGCGTTGTCGAGCTTTTCGGATTTGCCATCGAACCAGTCCAGCACCTTGGCCAGTTCAATCACGGTGCAGGTGGGCGAGAGCTTGCCGGCGCAAATGAAGTATTTGCCGTCGGGGCTGGCGTTCACGCCGTGCGGGTTCTTGGGCACGCTCACATAGGCGACCAGTGCGGTCTTGGCGTCCTTGTTGGATTCTCGCGTGCCATCGACCACGGGTACCTTGGAGTCGCCATAGGTCTTGAATTTGCCGGCTTTCACGGCTTCTTCGATGCGGGCAATGTTGAAGAACGCACAGGCATCCCGCTCTGCCGACATCATGTCTTCGTAGTGCGCGCCGCCTTCGATGTTGTACTGATTGGTGGCGGCGAGTTTGCCGTCATAGGACGTGGCAGTCAGATCGCAATTGCCGTCAATCAGCACCTGCCACCGCACGTCCATGCTTTCGGCGTCCACGCAGGTGAACATGGTGCGGTATTTTTCCGGGGAGTCGACATCCTTGCCGTTGTTCGGCAGCGGGATGTGGAATTCGGCACCGCAGAACACGCGTGTGGTGTAGTTGATGGCGGGATCCACCGGGTCGGCCTTGTCCGGGAAGATGCCGTGAAAGCCCTGCACATTGGGCAATTCGGTGATCTTGTCGCAGATGAAGTAATCGAGGCGGATTCGGGCGATACGGCTGTTGATCTTGTCGTTGATCCAGGCGTAACGGCCGTCGTAGTTGCCGTCCTTGTAGGACGCATGGGTGTGGTGGGTGTCGGCCACCGTGTACTTCAGACTGCCATCGGGCTTGGTGCCCATGATCTTCTTGGACTCGTTGGTGATGCCCCAACCCACCAGTGCATCGGGCACGAAGCAGGGAATGCGGTGGATTTCACGGCCGGACGGCAGGCCCAGCACGCGCATGTCGCCGTTGTGGCCGCCGCTCCAGAGACCGTAATAGGTATCGAGTTCACCCGGTTTGAGGTGCGTGGCATTGGCCGCGTCGGTGTGGGCTGCAGCAGGTGCCGCGACAGGGCCCGAGGCGGCGGTGGCGGGTGCGTTGGCTGGCTTGTCGGTGCAAGCTGCCACGCCTGCGGTCAGGCCAGCCAGTGCTGCGGTATTGATGAAACGGCGACGGCCGATGCCGACGGTTTCTGTAGTCACTTCTCTCTTATTACTCATGGTTCACCTCTTTAGGATTGGCTCAGAAAAAACGGGGGGGCTCGCGCCGGTGGAGGCGCGGCTGTAGTTGCAACAGTGCGGGAAACAGAACGCAGGCACGGAGGGGTCGCTGCGGCAGGAGTTGCTGGCGGCAGCGAAAAGGCGTCGGTGGGGGGGCGCACCGCCCACCAGGCACATTGGGCAGTTCAGCGCGTCGGTATTGAGCTCTGCCGCTCCGTCATCGCTGAGGGCGAAGAACTTCAGCGTCCCAGAGGTGGTGCAGACGACATCCAGCATCTTGGGCTGGAATATTGGCGTCGCAGTGGCTGCGCCGAGCGACATCAAAAACCACGCCAGCACCCACAAACGGAATGGGGCCATGGGATTGGTTGTGTTCATGGAGGTCGAATATAGGTTCATTCAAAGTGAATCAAATTGATCTAAGTCACATATTGACGGCCGAAAGGAGGGTGCTTGTCAAGCCGGTCGGTCTATAGTGTGGGCGTTGTCCACCATGCATTGCATCCTTCTTGTTCTTATGATGTTCACCGGGTGTGTCGTTCCGGCAGGGTTGAGTTGGAATGGGATGCCTTGCAAAGTGGCTGGACGGTGCGCCCTGGCATTGCCTTGGTGCGCTCAGAGCCTTCCTGGCTTTGCCAGGAGCTTTTTCCGTTCTTCTTTTTATTGACCTTGAGTACAGGAATATCCCCATGAAAAAACTATCTGGTTTGGTTGCACTTGCGGCTCTCTCTTTGGCACTCGGTGCCTGTGGCGACAAGAAGTCGACTGAAGCGGCCGCGCCGTCGGCAGCACCTGTAGCGGAAAACTCGGTCGGCAAGAGTGTGTACGGAAAAACTTGTGCCCTGTGCCATGGCGCTGGCGTGGCGGGTGCTCCCAAGCCAGGTGACAAGGCCGACTGGGGCCCGCGCATTGCCCAGGGCAAGGAAACGCTGTACAAGCACGCGATTGAGGGATACACGGGTTCCAAGGGCATGATGCCGGCGCGTGGCGGTGGTACATCCTTGACCGATGATGAGGTGAAGGCCGCTGTGGACTTCATGGCTGATCAATCCATCTGATCCGGGCGCACCATGAAATCCGCTGAATCGACGATGTTCAGCCCGACCAGGCGCCGGGTGGCCATGGCGCTCCCCTTGCTGGGGTGCGTGTCGTGGGCTTCGGCGGCCCCGGTTTCCCGGGCGCCGCAACGTGAATCGCGTGCCTTGATGGGCACGCAGGTCGATATCGTGGTGGATGGTGGTGACGAGCCTTTGCTGCGCCATGCCGTTGACCACGCCTATGCCGAAATGGCGCGGCTGGAAGCGCTTTTCAGTCGCTACCAGCCTGACAGCGTGGTCAGCCGCATCAGCGATGCAGCCGGTGTTCAGCCGGTAGCCGTTCCGTCAGAAGTGATGGCGGTGCTCAAAACGTCGCAGCAGTTGTTCCGGCTCAGTGGTGGTGCCTTCGACGTCACCGTGGGTTCCCTCAAGGGGTGGAGCTTCGAGGCCGGCCGAAAGACGGTTCCGCCCGCTGGCGTGTTGGCACGACAACGGCAACTGGTCGATGCCCGTCGCCTGGTGCTGGACGAGCAGGCGGGCACTGCCTATCTCGCCCGGCAGGGCATGGCCCTGGATCTGGGGGGCATTGCCAAACTGCCCATCCTGGAAGCCGGCATGCGGGTGTTGCGCCAGCAGGGCGTAAGCAACGCACTCATCAACGGTGGCGGCGACGTGCTGGTGATGGGGCAGCTGCAGGGGCGTCCATGGCGTGTGGGTCTGCGTGATCCGCGTGCGCCAGAGCGCCTGCTGGGTGCGCTGTCTGTTGAGGGCCAGGCGGTGGTGGCATCGTCGGGTGACTACGAGCGCTATTTCTTCGTGGGTGGCAAGCGCGAGCACCATATTCTGGATCCCCGCACGGGATACCCAACCGTCGGTGTGCATGGCGTCAGTTTGCTGGCCCGTGACGTGGCGCAGGTGAATGGTCTGGGTGCTGCCATGATGGTGCAAGGCCCGCAGGGCGGAAAAGCGCTGGTGGCACGCCAGCCGGGGGTCGAGGCGCTGGTGGTCTCTGGCGACCGCGGCGCTTGGTATTCCCCGGGCATGGCCGCGGCACTGTCACGCGGGACTGCTTGAAAGCGACCGGGCGACTTCTTCAGGTGCCAGGGGCTTGTGCTTGCTCGCACCGCACCTGAAGAAGCTCGCGTTCATCGAGTGAGCTGCCAAAGCGCACCGCGCTCAGACAGCCTCCCCACACACACCCCGTGTCCAGCCCCAGGCAATGCGGGCGGTTCAGCCAGCCCAGCGTGGACCAGTGTCCGAAGGCGATCAAGGTATCGGCCGTGGAACGGCCAGGCACGTCAAACCAGGGCATCAACCCGGGTGGTGCAGCACTGGCGCTCTCGGTGCTATCAAAATCCATGACACCCTGGGCTGAGCAAAAACGCAGCCGTGTGAGCGCATTCACAATCACGCGCAAGCGGTCCGGGCCCGTCAAGGAAGCGTTCCAATGATCCGGGGTGTTGCCATACATCTGCTGCAGAAATGCCGGCAGATCGGCGCTCTGCAAAACACGGTGCACTTCGTCGGCCAGATCCAGGGTTTCGGCCGCAGTCCAGGCGGGCAGCACGCCCGCGTGCACCATCAGCAAAGGTGTTCCACCGTAAATATGCTGGCGGGCCAGCGGCTGCAGGCTCAGCCATTGCAGCAGCGCGTCGCGGTCCGGGGCCTCCAGAATGCTGGCCAGCGTGTCGCGTCGCGAGGGTTTGCGGGCGCCATGTGCGGCCGCCAGCAGATGCAGGTCGTGGTTGCCCAGCAGTGGGCGCAGGGCATCGCCGTGCGCCATGCATCGGCGCAGCACGGCGGCGGAGTCGGGGCCCCGGTTGACGAGATCGCCCAGAAGGTAGACGGTATCCCTGCTCGCAGAAAAACCGATCAGGTCGAGCAGACGCCCCAATGCGCTGTCGCAACCCTGGATATCGCCAATACAGTAAAGTGCCATGGTGTTCGTTTTACCTTTTGATTCATGGATTTTCTGCTGATCGCGCTGCTGACACTGCTCAACGGCGTGTTTGCCATGTCGGAACTCGCCTTGGCTTCCAGCCGCAAATCCAGGCTCGCTGCCATGGCGGAGGGCGGTGACAAGGGGGCCCAGGCTGCCCTTACCTTACTCGACAATCCCACGCAGTTCCTGTCGTCGGTGCAGGTAGGCATCACATCCATTGGCATGATCAACGGCATCATTGGCGAGGCCGCGTTCAGCAGCCGCCTGGGTGTGTGGTTGCAGACCATGGGGGTGCCGGAAAGCGCGGCCAGCGTGAGCGCCACGGCCATCGTGGTCACGGTCATCACCTTCATCACCATTGTGTTTGGCGAATTGGTGCCCAAGCGCATTGGCCAGCTTTACCCCGAAACCGTTGCGCGGTTTGTGGCGCGCCCCATGACATGGGTGGCCCAAGGCGCCAAGCCCTTTGTGCGCCTGCTGTCGCTGTCCACGCAGGGCGTGCTCAAACTGCTGCGGGTGGACAACGATGCGGGCCGAATGGTGACCGAAGAAGAAATCACCGCAAGCCTTGATGAGGGGCGTGATGCGGGCGTTATCGAGCATCACGAGCACCAGATGGTGCAAAACGTGTTTCGTCTGGACGACAGGCCCCTGACGTCGCTGATGGTGCCGCGCACCGATGTTCAATGGCTCGATGCCAGCCTGACCGTGCTGGAAGGCCTGCGCATGGCGGGCACTGGCGGCGAACAGGGCGCCCACTCGTGGTACCCGGTGTGTCGCGGTTCGCTTGACGAGGTGGTGGGTGTAATCAGCGTGGCGCGCATGCTGGAGTTGGGCCCTGAGGCTCCCGGCACTCTGGAGTCTTATGCGCAGCCTGCAGCTTTTCTGCCCGAAACGCTGAGTGGAATGGAATTGCTGGAGCAGTTCCGTGCACGGTCGGGCCGCATGATATTTGTGGTGGATGAATATGGTGTCGTGCAAGGCATCATGACGCCGCGCGATTTGCTGGAAGCCATTACCGGGGAACTGCAGCCGGGCGCATCGGCTGATGCCTGGGCGACGATGCGCGACGACGGAACCTGGTTATTGGACGGTTTGATGCCCGTGACCGAACTCAAGGCAAGGCTCAATATTCGGGATTTGCCCGAAGAAGACCGTGGGCGCTATAACACGCTGGCGGGCCTTCTGATGGCCGAATCCGGCCATTTGCCTGCAGTAGCCGAGCGTATTGCCTGTGCCGGGTGGATATTTGAAATTCTGGATCTGGATGGAAAGCGAATTGACAAGGTGCTCGCGCAACCCGACTCCCTGGCGCAGGAAGGCTGAATATCCAGCGCGCCGCACAGGATCGGAAAATTTTGTTGAAATTGACTGGTAGTTTGAAGAGTCCCTGCACAAAGCTGACATTATTCTTATAATGCAGACTTCTTCAAAACCACCTTTAACTACACACCATGTCCAGCTACAAAGAACTCCTGAAGCAGCGCGAAGCCCTTGAGCAGAAGATCAACGAAGCCCGGCGCAATGAGCTGTCGGAAGCGGTCTCGCAAGTTCGTGCTTTGGTGACGGAGTTTGGCCTCACCGCGCAGGATGTTTTTCCAGCAGGCAAGGCACGCAGCGCCAGCGCTGGTTCCAAGGTAGCCCCCAAATACCGCAACCCTGCCACCGGACAGACCTGGACCGGCCGTGGCAAGGCCCCCAAGTGGATTCAAAATGAGAACCGTGAGCAGTTCGCCATTTAATCCATTTCTGCATTCGTTCAAAAAGTCCGCCTTGGCGGACTTTTTTTATGGCCATTCACTCCGCAAGGGGTGGGTGGCAATTGCCGCGGTGGCGCGCATGGCTGCCCGCCCGCTTTGTCTTGATCGTCCGCAATAACGTGCGATAAAGCATAAATGGATGCGCGTATTACCCGGCCTGTCATTCCCTGGTTCTGAACGAAGACGGCAGAATCTGCTGCGACCTGATTGAAATAGCACAAGCGTTCTATTTGTAACGCTGCACACTTGAGAGCTCACGGTATTGCATGGCAGGCCCGCTGTGGCAGCAATGGGCAATAGCGGGTGCAACGCCCGTGCGGGGCCGACTCCCATCTCGCACGTGAAACAGTATGGCGCCTGTTTCTGTATGGCCCCACGATTGCACCGCCCGGTGAGACTGCCAGAATAGGCCTTATTGTTCCTTACCGGAGTTCACCATGGCCTCGTCGTCCAAGCCCGCCCGCCACGCTTTTGCCTCCACGCTGAAGAGTTTCAAGACTGCGTCCGGCAAAGCAGGCCAGTTGTATTCTCTGCCCGCGCTGGCCAGGCAGTTTCCACAGGTCAACCGATTGCCCGTGTCGATTCGCATCGTGCTCGAATCGGTGCTGCGCAATTGCGATGGGCGCAAAGTGACTGCCGAGCATGTGCAACAACTCGCCCAATGGGCGCCCCAGGCCGCGCGCAAGGATGAGATCCCGTTTGTCGTTTCGCGCGTGGTGTTGCAGGACTTCACCGGTGTGCCGCTGCTGGCCGACCTGGCCGCCATGCGCAGCGTGGCTGCCAAGCTGGGCAAGAACCCCAAGAAGATCGAGCCTCTGGTGCCCGTGGACTTGGTGGTGGACCACTCCATCATGGTCGATCACTACGGCCAGAAGAATTCGCTCGACCTGAACATGAAGCTCGAATTTCAGCGCAACCGCGAGCGCTATGAGTTCATGAAATGGGGCATGCAGGCCTTTGACACCTTTGGCGTGGTGCCGCCGGGCTTTGGCATCGTGCACCAGGTCAACCTCGAATACCTGGCGCGCGGCGTGCACAAGCGCAAGGAGGGCTACGCGTCGGCGAAGGCCGGCGCACTCCCTGTGTACTACCCCGACACCCTGGTGGGCACCGACAGCCACACCACCATGATCAACGGCATTGGCGTGGTGGGCTGGGGCGTGGGCGGCATCGAGGCCGAAGCCGCCATGCTGGGCCAGCCGGTGTATCTTTTGACCCCCGATGTGGTGGGCATGGAACTCACCGGCCAGCTGCGCGAAGGCGTCACCGCCACCGACCTGGTGCTCACCGTGACCGAAATCCTGCGCCAGCACAAGGTGGTGGGCAAGTTTGTCGAATTTTTTGGCGAGGGCACGCGCACCCTGGCGCTGCCCGATCGCGCCACCATTGGCAACATGGCGCCAGAATATGGTGCCACCATGGGCTTTTTCCCGGTGGACGAGCGAACCATCGAGTACTTCAAGGGCACGGGCCGCACCAAGAGTGAGATCGAAGCCTTCGAGGCCTATTTCAGGGCCCAGGGGCTGTTTGGCGTGCCGCTGGCGGGCGAGGTGGATTACTCGCAGGTCGTGAAGCTCGACCTGGGGCAAGTCACCCCCAGCCTGGCTGGCCCCAAGCGCCCGCAAGACCGCATCGAGCTGGGCAAGGTGGCGGGCCAGTTTGCCGACCTGTTCAGCAAGTCCAATGCCGACAACGGCTTCAACCGCCCAGCCGATTTGCTGCACACGCGCTTTCACATCCACCGCCGCGATGAGGTGGTGGTTGGCGCCACGCCAGATGGCAAGCCCACACCCATGGGCGCGCCCCGTTTTGTGGCCGAGATGGAGGCCAACAAGCCGGCGCTGGCCACCGCGCGCGAAGAGGCCAGCGCGGCCACTTTGCCGGCCAGAGGCGCCGACCCCACCGTGGGCAATGGCGACGTGCTGATTGCCGCCATCACCAGCTGCACCAACACCAGCAACCCCAGCGTGCTGCTGGCGGCGGGCCTGCTGGCCAAGAAAGCCGTGGAGGCGGGGCTCAAGGTGCAGCCGCACATCAAGACATCGCTCGCCCCTGGCTCGCGCATCGTGACCGAATACCTCACAGAAACCGGCTTGCTGCCTTACCTGGAAAAGCTGGGCTTTGCACTGGCGGGTTACGGCTGCACCACCTGTATCGGCAATGCGGGCGACCTCACGCCCGAACTCAACGAGGCCATCACCAGCAACGACCTGGTGTGCGCCGCCGTGCTGTCGGGCAACCGCAACTTCGAGGCGCGCATCCACCCCAATCTCAAGGCCAACTTTCTGGCCAGCCCGCCACTGGTGGTGGCCTATGCGATCGCCGGCACGGTGCTCAGGGATCTGATGACCGAGCCCGTGGGCCAGGGCAAGGGGGGCAAAGACATTTACCTGGGCGACATCTGGCCGAGCAGCGACGAGATTCACCGGCTCATGAAGTTCGCCATGAAGGGCAAGGCCTTTCGCGAAAACTACGCCAAGGTCGCCACCGACCCTGGCAAGCTGTGGAAAAAAATCAAGGGGGTGGCCGGCACCACCTACACCTGGCCTGCCAGCACCTACATTGCCGAGCCGCCATTTTTTGCCAATTTCGCTCTCGAAAAAGGAGCTGCTAGCGCAGAAGGGGTGGGCGCTACAGGCCAAAACGGCCAAATAACAGTGCAGGGTGCCCGCATCATGGCGCTGTTTGGTGATTCCATCACCACCGACCACATCTCGCCTGCTGGCTCCATCAAGGCCAGCTCGCCCGCAGGCCAGTGGCTGCTGCAGCACGGCGTGCAAAAGGCCGATTTCAACAGCTACGGCGCGCGCCGGGGCAACCATGACGTGATGGTGCGCGGCACCTTCGCCAACGTGCGCATCAAGAACCTCATGATTGCACCCACGGCCGATGGCTCGCGCGAGGAAGGCGGCGTCACGGTGTTCCAGAACGAGGGGCCGCTGCGGGGCGAGAAGATGTTCATCTTTGACGCGGCCATGCAATACATGGCACAAGAGACACCCACGGTGGTGTTTGCCGGTGAGGAATACGGCACCGGCTCCAGCCGTGACTGGGCCGCCAAGGGCACGCAGCTGCTGGGCATCAAGGCCGTGGTGGCGCGCAGCTTTGAGCGCATCCACCGCTCCAACCTGGTGGGCATGGGCGTGCTGCCGCTGCAGTTCAAGGGCGGCGATTCGTGGCAATCGCTGGGCCTGACAGGTGCCGAGGTGATTGATGTGCTGCCCGACGCCGCGCTCACCCCGCAAAGCGATGCCACGCTGGTCATTCACCGCGAAGACGGCACGCGCCAGCAAGTGGTGGTCACGCTGCGCATCGACACGCCGATCGAAGTGGACTACTACCGGGCGGGTGGCATCTTGCCGTTCGTGCTGCGTCAGCTGCTCTCGGGCGCCTGAGGGGGCAGAGCGCGCGCGCCGGCCAGGCGCCGGTGGCGCGGCACAATGCGTGCATGAGAAAACAGTTGTTGATTGCGGGCGGGGGCATTGGCGGCTTGGCGGCGGCCCTGGGGGCTTCGCGTGCCGGCTGGGAGGTGCGCTTGTATGAGCGTGCCGCCGAGTTCAGCGAGGTCGGCGCAGGTGTGCAGTTGGGGCCCAATGTGGTACGCCGCCTGCAGGCCTGGGGTTTGCAGAGGCCGCTGCAGGATGTGGCGGTTTTTCCTGAACGGTTGCAGGTGCGCAGCGCGCTCACGGGCCATGAACTGGCTGCGCTGCCCCTGGGCACCACGGCAGTCGAGCGCTACGGTGCGGCCTACGCCACCATCCACCGTGCCGACCTGCATGGCCTGCTGCTGGCCGCCGTTGGCAAATACACCGACACGCAATTTCATCTGGACCACGCGATCGACCGCTTCACCGACGCCGAGGGCGTGGTGACGGTGCGCACCAGCCGTGGCAAGGACGTGGAAGGCGATGCCCTGTTGGGGGCTGATGGCCTGTGGAGCCGCATCCGTACACAGCTGCTGGGCGAGCAGCATCCCCGCGTGTCGGGCCACCTGGCTTACCGCGCCCTGGTGCCGCAGCACGCGCTGCCCAAGGCGTTGCGCACCCGCCACGTCACTGCGTGGCTGGGGCCGCGCCTGCATGTGGTGCAGTACCCCGTGCGCCGGGGCGAGCTGCAGAACCTGGTGGTCATCGTGCAGGGCCCCGCGCCGAACGACCTGGAAAACTGGGACCATGCGGCCAACGGCGCCGACCTGGAAACGGCGCTAAAGGGCACCTGCACAGCGCTGCAGCAGGTGGTGCGCGGTGTGGTCCAGGCAGGCGGTGGCTGGCGCCTGTGGCCGCTGTGTGACCGCCCGCCCGTGCGCGGGCCGAACGAGATGGCCCAGGGCGTGGTGGCCTTGCTGGGTGACGCCGCCCACCCCATGCGCCCTTATCTGGCACAGGGCGCGGGCATGGCCATTGAAGACGCCGCCGAGCTGCAACGCGCGCTGGCCATGCACGACCTGGATGTGCCGCTGCGCCTGCGCCGCTACGCGCTCAACCGCTGGCAGCGCAACGCGCGCGTGCAGGCCCGCTCCACGCGCAATGGCCGCATCTTTCACGCCACGGGCCCCGTGCGCTGGGCGCGCGACGCTTCGCTGCGCCTGCTGGGCGAGCGGCTGCTGGACGTGCCCTGGCTGTACCGGGGCGATGGCTCCAGCGCCAGCTCTCTCTAGTTGCGGGTGATTGATTGCTATTAATAATATAGCTGTTGACGCTTTATTCATAAGCGCTGGCGTGCGTTTTATGCCAAATCTTTGCCCTGCACGCCGGGGTGTTGCAGCAGCGGCGATGCCGGCAGCCAGCGGAACGCGATGGAGCCGAGTGCCAACAGCGCGGCAATGGTGGCCATCACCGCGCGGTAGGGCTCCAGCCCCAGGCCCTGCGCCCAGTCGGCGACCCAGCCGGTGAGCGACTGCACCAGGCCCACGCCCAGAAACATGGCCATGGTGAACACCGACAGCGCGCGCCCGGTCAGGTCGGGCGGGTACGACGAGCGCACGTCCGAATACTGCAGCACCGAATAGCCCGACAGCACCGCAATGCACACCACCAGGGCCAGGTTCAGCGTGGCGTGGTGCACCAGCCCCACGCACAGGTACAGGGCCGCCACCAGCAGCGAAAAGTTGGCCATCCAGGCGCGCCGGCGTGCCGGGCCGGGGTCGATGCGGCCAAAAAAGGCCGGGCTGAACAGTGAAATCAGCGACATGCCCAGGGCCATGTTGCCGCTCTCGACCAGCGTGAACGCATAGCGGTCGATCAGCATCGGGCCAATCCACAGCCCGCGCAGCGCCAGAAACGAGGCGTAGCCCACCATGCCCAGCAGCAAGATGCCCAGCGTGTGCGGCAGCATGAACAGCGCGCCGTAGCGGCGCACGGCGGTGCCCCAGCGCTCGCGTGCGGGTGCCGGGCCGGCCAGGGCGGGCTCGTGCACGCGGCGCCAGATCAAGAGCCACGCCAGCGCCGACAGCACGGCCAGCAGCACAAAACCGCTGCGCCAACCGCACTGCTGCACCAGCCAGGCCAGCGGCGTGCCGGTGAGCAGCAGGCCCAGCCCGCCCACGCCCATGCCCACGCCAGACAGAAATGCAAAGCGCGAAGCCGGAAAATGCCGCGCAATGAACACCGTGCAGGCCAGAAAGGCGGGCGCGCAGCCCACGCCAATGAGCAGCTGGCCGAACATCAGCCAGCCGTAGTTGGGTGCCCAGGCCGACACGGCCGCGCCGGCAATGGCCAGCGGAAAGGCGCTGAGCAGTGTGCGGCGCAGGCCATACAGGTCCATGCCGATGCCCATGAAAAATTGCGTCACGCCAAACGACAGGCCAAACAGCCCGGCAAACGCCCCCAGCGACGCCGGCGAAAGGCCAAAGTCGCCCTGCAGGCCCGGAGCCATGATGGCGGTGACGGTGCGGTAGGCCTGGCTCAGCGCAAAGGCCGAGAGCAGCGCCAGCAGCATGAACCACAGCGTGGCCTTCGATGGTGGCAGGGGTGCCACTGGCGTGGCAGGCGGCGGGTGTGTGGGGGCGGTGTCGGGAT